>JAILKW010000156.1 GCA_024693455.1 Lachnospiraceae bacterium | reverse complement strand
TTTTATTTTTCCATCTTCATAAAATAAACAGTGTAGGGAGGTATCTTTAGTCCTCCACCAAAATCTATATGCGCTCCTGATATAAGATCTTCGGCCATTCCGCAGCCTGCATCAAAATGAGCTGTATACTCTTCACCTGTTATGTTCATTGCAACGAGCACTCTCTCGTCTTCAAACTTTCTTTGGAAAATACAATGAGTATTCTCAAGAAGCACTGATTTAAAATCTCCGTAGCAAAGCGCCTTGCTGCCGTGATGAGCCTTTGCCATATTTGATATGGTATCCGTAAGAGCGGTCCATTCGGGTTCTTTTATCTCGGGTCTTAAAGAAGGATCTCCGTTTTTCTTATCCCCTTCCAGTCCCCATTCACTTCCGTAATACACACAAGGGATACCCGGCATTCCGAAAACAAATCCGTACGCAAGCGGAAGCTTCTTTTTATCGGTAATTTCAGTCGCTATCCTGCTCACATCATGATTATCAACAAAAGCCATAAGGTGCTTTCCGTTATACAATGTCCAATTTTCAGGTCCGAACTGTCTCATAAGAGAATGAACTATCTCGAATAAATTATCCGAATTAAGCGCGGAAAAGATTCCTTTTCTGCATTCATAGTTGGTAACGGAATGACACATATCACCCATGATCTGGTTATAATCTCCACCGATCATCTCACCTATCAGATAAAAATCATCCTTCCATTCATCGGTACGTCTTCTAAGTTCACGAAGGAAATCACGGTCAACCATATACGCAACATCAAGTCTTAACCCGTCAATCCCCCATTCATCGATCCACATCTTTACACTTTCAAAAAGATAATCCGTAACAGCGGGATTTTTTAAATTAAGTTTTACCAGATCATAATTACCTTCCCAGCCTTCGTACCAGAATCCATCATTGTAGTTACTGTTTCCCTCGAACGAAATCTGCTGGAACCAACTGCAATAAGGTGATGCCTGTCTTTTCTCTTTCACATCTAAAAATGCAAAAAATCCTCTGCCGACATGGTTAAAAACTCCGTCCAAAACAACCTTGATATCTGCCTCGTGAAGAGCATCCACAACCTCTTTAAAATCATCATTTGTTCCAAGTCTGGTATCTATCTTTCGATAATCTCTGGTATTGTATCCATGCGTATCGGATTCAAACAAGGGTGAAAAATATACTGCATTAATACCTAACTTTACAAGATGAGGTATCCATTCCTTGATCTGCAATATACGATGGGTAAGCACACCGTCATTTTCAAACGGCGCTCCCGTTACTCCAAGGGGATAAAACTGATAAAATACTGCCTCTTCTGCCCACATAAAAACCTCCCGGTAAAATTAATAATTATGGGGCTTCAAGTCTCGTTCACTCCCTTGCCCCCGTTACGTGTAATACACACAATTGCATGAATTTTACCATATATTGACTTAAAAGTCCACTAAAGCAAAAAGCCCCCATACAGGGGACTCTTGCGTTAGTTTCTTTTATTTTCTTTATCGTCAAGCAAATTGGTCATGCTCTTTAAACTTATCGCTATCGTAGACGAATTATGAAGAAGTGCCGTTGTTGACGAACCCATCATTCCCATCATCCCCATAAAAATAAGGAATGAATTAAACGAGATAATGCTCCTGTAATTTGTTTTTATCCTTGACATGAGCTTTTGACTGAGTTCGCGAAGAACAAGAAGCGTTGTAAGGTCATTTTCCGTAATGGTCACATCCGCTACCTCTCTTGCTATGGCAGCTCCACTGTTCATAGCCACTCCGACATCAGCCTCGGAAAGTGCCGGAGTATCATTAACACCGTCACCTACCATGATAACTTTATGTCCCTCTTTTCGCATACGGGAAATATAAGCCGCCTTATCCTCAGGAAGGACCTCTGAATAATATTCATCTACTCCGACCCTGGCAGCTACAGCTTTTGCCGTTCTGTCGCTGTCTCCGGTCATCATAACCACCTTCTTAAAGCCTGACTCATGAAGCCTTTTTACCACTTCGCATGAGTTGTCCTTTAACGGGTCTTCTATGAGAATGACCGCCGAAAGCTTTCCTCCGATAGCAAGATACAAATGCGAATACTCATTGGGAAGATCTTCGAGCTTTTTCATATCCTTCTTTAAGACCTTTGCACCCTCATCCTCAAAGATAAAGTGATAACTTCCTATACAGACCTTTTTCCCGTCAATACTGCTTGCTATACCGTGTGCAACAACATAATTTACCTGGGAATGTTTCTCCTCGTGGTCCAGCTTCCTGATTTTGGCCTCCTCTACCACCGCATTGGCTATTGAATGAGGATAATGTTCCTCAAGGCAGGCTGCAAGACGAAGCATCTCCTCGGGATCATTCCCTCCAAACGGAATAACATCCTTAACGACAGGTTTGGCATCAGTCAATGTTCCTGTTTTATCAAAAACAATGGTATCAGCCTCGGAAAAGGCCTCCATAAACTTTCCGCCTTTAACCGAGATATTGTTCTTCCCGGCCTCACGCATGGCCGAAAGTACCGCTACAGGCATGGAAAGTTTAAGCGCACAGGAAAAATCAACGTTTAAAATTGACGCCGCCCTTGCAGCATTTCTTGTAAAGAGATATGTCAGAGCCGTAATTCCAAATGTCCAGGGAACGAGCTTATCAGCCAGGTGAGAGGCTTTATCCTCCGCCGATGACTTAAGCTTTTCCGACTCTTCTATCATTTTAACTATACGGTCGTATCTTCCGCTTCCGCTTTCAGCGTGAACCTTAATATAAAGCTCACCTTCTTCTATTACAGATCCCGCATAGATAAAACCGCCTTTTTTCTTATGAACGGGAAGAGGCTCGCCTGTTATGGATGCCTGATTCACCATCGCATCCTTGTCCCAGACCTCTCCGTCAAGAGGAATCATATTTCCGGTTCTTACTATTATGATATCTCCTGTACGGACTTCGTTAACACCGACAAGAACTTCTTTTTTATCCTTGGTAAGAAGCCATACCTTGTCAACGTTCAGACTCATTGCATCAGCAAGATCGGCTATGGATTTCTTATGGGTCCACTCTTCCATGATATCACCGATACCGAGTAAGAACATTACAGAGCTTGCTGTGCCGTGATCGCCTCTCAATAAAGAAACCACTATTGAAGCCGCATCCAAAACGCTTACCTCGAGCCGGCCTCTCATAAGGGATCTTATACCTCTTCTGATAAACGGTATTGCCCTAAAGCAGGCAAATACACGTCTGAAATTTATAGGAACGATCAATCGTCTTACCGAACGTATTAAAATACGGGCAGTTATCTTATTTAAATATTCATGAGAAAGGGCTCTGCTGCTATGCTTTGGAACAGCCACATCACAAGTCTGATGATCAAATTCCGAAAAAGCCTTTATTATCCTGTCCCTTGCTCCGTCATTTTTTTTATGATCGTAAAGGATTACAGCATCGCAGGTTCTCTCGTAAACCTTGGCTTCTTTTACCTCATCAACTGAGTTTAAATAGGCCTCAAGCATATCTGCCTCTTTTATACTCATATAGCATTGACAAAGATGAACGCGAAGTCTTCCTTTAGATTCATGCTTTATTTTGCACTTCATTTATGCCTTTTCTCCTGCTGCTTCAAGAACAGCCTTTGCATCAGCTATCTCCTGCTCACGTTCCTTCTCGTAACGCTCTTCGTTGATATCTTTGGCATCCGCCTTAATGTCATCAACATTTTCCTTTATATTGGTAACTGTCTTATTTACTTCGTCAACACATCTCATGCCTGCTGCCGTAATATGTGTATACGCCTTCTTTGCATCCTTGCTTCCGAATATCTTGACTCCTGCAGTACCAATAAGAAAACCACATGCTACTTTACCGACTGTACTCCAAATACTCATAATAAATACCTCCTGTATAAAATAATGTTATTGTCCGCATTTATATTACGAACTTGTCATTTTGTTAGTTAGGCTAACTAACAAGTATAATCTCACCTTATTTCTGTTTTTTCAAGTTCTAAAATCAAAACAATCCAAAAAGTCCTTTTTTCTCATAGGGTTCACTGCTTACCGAAAGAACAGTATATCCGGTAGAACCGATCGCATCTACGATGCCCTGCTCATCTATTGCATCTTCTGTAATGAAAACCGCTTCTCCCTTACTGTGAGATGCGCTTACCTTTTTGGCAGAGGGTATTTCCTTCCTTATCGTATCACTCACATGAGCCTCACACATTCCGCATGCCATTCCGTCTATTTTAATAATATTTTTAATCACATCTTCCTCCAATCACGCATAAAAAGGTTTTCAAGTCTCCCTCGCGAGACTTGGCGCGGGATTTGCATCAGCTTCAGCTGACATATTTCATATGCAAATCCCGTCTGGGATATAGTTTAGCATAATTTGTTAGGAGTGTCTACCATTCCGCGAGCTGCGCATCCCTGCTGAGCACTTTTTTGTTTATCAGGGAATTCAGAGGAATTTCCGAATAAAAAAAGCGGCGCATACGCACCGCCTCATCATCAATGATCATGATAATAGTTGATTACTCATCCCAGTAATTTGTATTTGTGTACTTGCTGTTAGTATCAACATAATCCTTAAACGCGTTCCCAAAGAACTCAAGTACCTTCTTTAACATAAAACGCCTCCTTTCGAAAGCAAGATTCATTGCCCTGTCGCTTTAACGCGTCCGTATAAGCGACCTAACAGCATCTTCAACCGGATGCTGTTCTTGCTTTACGATTGCATTATATGGCCTCTTAAGTTATAATGCTTGCCAAATGATGATTAAAAGTAGCCAAATCTTGTAGAAAGGAAACGATACCATGCGTCCATTATATGAAAAACGTGAAGATGACATAGAGGTTTACCGAAAGCGAACTGGCCATTTTCCCCCTCATGTGCACGGTTCGGTGGAATGTATATATATTGAAAGCGGATCCATGGATCTTGGCATAGAAAAAGAGTTTTATCATCTCGATACAGGTGATTTTGCAATTGTTTTTCCGGGACAGATCCACCATTTCCAGAACTTTTCAGGCGAAGAAGGTTATGCTGTTTATCTTCTCGCGTCTCCCTCTCTCTGCGGCCCTTACCGCGCCCACGTTATCCAACGTGCTCCGTCATACCCTGTACTCAGGAAAAGAGAACTGGATCCCGACATCCCATATATTCTTTTGAGAATGTTTGCGGATGAATCCGAGCGTATGAGGGAAAAGGCAAGACTGCGAAGATCCAAAAACAGATCCGGCGAAATTGTCCCGGGAATTAATCCCGCCGATGCGGAAGCTATAAACCGGGCCTATTTTGAAATCGTATTTCGTCGTTACCTTATGTCGGTTACACTTGTCGAAAGAAAGATATCGGCTGATGAAGACCTGGTTTATCGCTGCATTTTATATGTTGCGGAACATTTTACGGAAGATTTTACACTGACTCAAATGGCAGAAGATCTCTATGTAAGCCAGTTTGAGCTTTCAAGGATATTTGCCTCTACCTTCCATATGAACTTTAACTCTTATGTCAATGAAAGCAGGCTGGATCTTGCCTCCAATCTCTTGCGCCAAACAGACAAGCCCATCACCGACATCATGTATGAATCGGGGTTTCAAAGCCAGCGCACCTTTAACCGCGTATTTAAAGAAAAATACCGGGTTACCCCCAGAGAATACCGAAATAAGTCCATGGCAGAACTGCCTTAAGAAAAAGCCCCGCGGCAAATCATTGCTGCGAGGCTGTTTTTATGAACGTGATTCTCTTCTGTTATTGGCATCCATCTCGTAATATCTTTGCTTATCCTTATACATGAGAGTATCCGCTTCTTTTTTTACAGCTTCAAAGTCCTCTGCGCCCTCCGGCTTATATACATAGCCCATTGAAGCGGAACGACCTTTTGTGGTGAGCAAAAGCTGCAGAGTTTTAATATTCTGTAAAAAGGCGGCTTTTGAAACCGAAAATCCTATAGCAAGGAACTCATCTCCACCCATTCTGTAAACATTTTCTTTTTTAAATACCTCCCCCAAGGCATTGGCAACATCACGGATAAGATTATCTCCCGCATCGTGTCCCTGAACGTCGTTCATTCGCTTAAGGCCGTTTATATCAACCATCAGAACACCGTAAGGCTTGCTTCTGTCAAGCTTTTCCTCTTCAAACTCTTCAAGAGCCCTTCGATTCATGACACCCGTCATCTGATCTCTGTAACTGTACTTTCGAAGCAGCTTTTGAGTGTTACGTTGGCGAAGTGTAACTGAAATGAAGAAGCTTGTCAGTTTCATTATCTCCTCGATATCCCTGATCATCTCTTTGGGGATATTCTCAACTCCAAAACATCCGATATGCGTTCCGTCAATGGTAAGCTGACCTGCTATGAGATTATTTACACCAAACCTGCTCATCTTGATAAACATGTCACCCGAATGGTTGTAATCGGACATATCTTCAATAGTCACTGCCTGATTGGCATTAAATTCAACAAACCATGCATCAAGAACTCCTTTAAAGGGAATATTCTGAAGCTGGTCAGCCATGGGTTCCACACCCTCCTTACACCATTCATAGGTATTTTCAAAGCTTCCCATATCTGTCTCTTCAAGTATGAAAGCTCTGTCTGCATGGAGTTCCATTCCCATATATTCGATCATGTTGCGAACATTCTTTTCCGGAGAAGGACCTCCCATGGAATACTTGAGCAAACCGTTGATAAACCTGTCCTGATTCGTCTTCTTCCTTTCGTTGCTCATCCACTTTGACACCTGAACCATCATGGTCAGGATGAAAAGCATAAGTCCGATCCTAAGGAAAAATCCTCCGTCGGCAACAGCCTTTCCCCGAATGATATAATGCAGCAAGTCCACAAATCCGCCGGCGCAAAAAAACAGGGCTCCGATATAAAAATATTTCATACCGTCTTTTATGTTCTGTTGCCTGCAATATACATGATTGGATGCAACTATGCCAACGATTTCAATTACGGCTATCACCAAAGATATATGAACTATCCAAATATATTCATGCATATCCTTTCCGAAGCCAAAGCGCAGACCAAACATTAATACCAATACGATAATAACACTGAAGAACGCAATATCTTCAAAGATTCTCTTACGTCTTCTGGAAATCGAATTGACAAAAATAACAGCCGGATATGCAACAAGCATTAACATCACATAATCTAAAGCTCTGAAAAGACCCGATCCTCCGATAAGCAGATTGGGAACCGATGTCTCCTGGAGTGTCCATATTCCCAAAAAGATAGCGGTAAGTCCAAGCGAAAACATATCCGCTTCCTTGCTCTGCTGCAATAACGACGAAAACTGAAGCGCTATCATCGTAATTCCAAAAAAGATTATAAGCAGTGAGATTAAAGCAGATACTCCTCTTTGGGTAATTATCCTGTAAATATAAGCATCTCCCTTACAAAGGGCCATATTATCCAAAGATCCGCTCTTTTCATGTCCGTAAATGGAGTCTATCTCCATCCTTATGATATCGTTGGTGCTGAATCCTACCAGATCGATCTCATGATACTGGTCTCCGTATCCTTTCCCTGTTATGTTCGGCTTCGGATAAAATCTGTAAACTTCCATGTCGTTTACATAAACAGTAAAGCACAGATTATGGCTCAAAAAATGCAGATTCTGCCCAACCCTGATATTTTGAGGGATATCATGGTAAATATTTATAATACCGTTTGAATTTGACCAAAGGGTGCTAAGATCAACATTCTTACCTCTGTTATCGATCCATCCGCCCGAAAAGTCTCTGTATACCATGGGATCCTTTAGATCAACCGAAGATGTAAAATCCTCAACAGTAAAACAAAATACCAGAACGATAAAAGATATAATAAAAAATATAATCTTATATGCACCTAAAACTATAGGCTTTTTCATTTATTAGATCTTCTCCAAATATTCATGCTTTCAGCTTCTTTAATAAGCTCGTCTCTAAAATCGGGATGAGCTATGGAAATCATAGCCTCTGCTCTTTCCCATGCACTCTTACCCTTAAGGCAGACACATCCATACTCAGTAACGATATTGTGAGTCTGAGGACGGGTATCTGTAACAATGGAGCCGTTTGCCAAAGTAGGACGTATACGTGAATGAACAGCACCATCCTTTGAAGTAAAGGTAGAAGAAAGACAGATAAAGCTCTTTCCGCCTTCTGATAAATAAGCTCCCATAACAAAATCCATCTGTCCGCCTGCACCGCTTATCTGCTTGGTCCCTGCGGATTCTGCATTAACCTGTCCGTAAAGATCCACATCCACCGCATTATTGATGGAAATGAAATTATCTATCTTTGAGATAACTCTTGCATCATTTGTATAATCGACCGGTGCACTCATGAGCTCGGGATTATCATCGATGAAATCGTAAAGTTTCTGCGTTCCGGCTCCGAAAGCGTAAACCTGACGGAATCTGTCTATATTTTTCTTTGCTCCTGTAATCTTTCCGGCATTTGTGATATCAACAAAAGCGTCAACATACATCTCGGTATGTACGGAAAGATCTTTAAGATCAGACTCTGCAATAAGTGAACCGACTGCATTGGGCATGCCTCCGATCCCGAGCTGAAGGCAGGCTCCGTTGGGAATCTGTTCTACTATGAGTTTTGCAACAGTCTTATCAATATCCGTGGCAGGACCACCTGCGGGAATCTGTCCGAGTTCGGGATTATCTCCTTCAACTATCGCACTTACCTGTGAAATATGGATCTCGGATTCCATTCCTCCGAGAGCCCTTGGCATATTTTTGTTGACCTCAACAATGATCTTTTCCGCACCCTCACAAACAGCCATCAAATGAGATGCATTGGGTCCGAATGAAAAATATCCATGTTTATCCATAGGAGCAACCTGGATCATTACTACTCTGGACGGCTCAATTGAAGTGCGATAATACTTGGGCAGTTCGGAATAACGGATCGGAGCATAATATGCTGTTCCATCTGCTATCATCTTGCGCTCAACACCGCTCATATGCCATGAATTCCAGCAAAAATGCTCTCCCGCATCTTCTCTTTCAAAAATAGCAGGTTTGCGGAAGATGATACCTCCGCGTACTTTAACATCCGTCAGCTCGTCAGTTCTGGCTGCAAGGGCCTTGTCAAGTGCATCCGGTGTTCCCGTACTCCAACCGTAATCTACCCAGTCCCCACTTCTTACTACTTTAACAGCCTCGGCTGCCGTGGTAAGTTTTTCACTGTACTCTTTTTCATAACCCATCTTAGTTTCCTCCTGTGGTATTTATAATCTCAGGTTGCCAATAAACCAACCTTTTCCTGCCTAAAAATGCCTTATTCCTCCGGCATCTGCCATGCTTCCTTTTTGGCGCGGCAATAATCAACCTTGTCCCGGTAAAACTTAATTATGGAATCCGAAAGACCCGGTTTTTCAAGCATGAGTTCGTATGTCTTGATCAGCCCTTCAAGTGCAAAATCTCCGCCTGTATGAACATCTACCCTGCATTCACTTGAAAGAGCATTGGAAAACCAAATTTCCGCTTCTCCCGCATTTTGCTGTGACAAGAAAAACTCTCCGAGTTCATAACATATCTCGGCGCATGTATACATGGAAAGCATCTTTGTGGTATATGCAAGGAGAAGATCCTTATCTTTTTTGATCCTTGCATTCCTCGCAAGCAAACAATAAATGTCCATCTTAAGTTCATTGTCAAAATTATCCTGCTTAAGGATTTTTTCCAGCATGCTGCTTCCCTTTTCTATCTGCTCTTCATCTCCGCACTTATATAATTCACGGATATACATTGTGCAAAGTTCGGGAGTAAAGTATCCGTGCTCATTAAATACTTCTTCAAATATCGCAAAATCACGATTGATATGAAGTTCCTGCGGCAAATGCGTAACAACTATATCGGAATCAAACACCACAGGATCCAGCCTTACTGTCTCATGAACCGGATTGATCCAGGTAAAAGTACGAAGTCTCTTAAAAAGTTTGGGACGATATTCCCTTTTGGCATTAAGAACCGACTGCATCTTTGGTTCATAATACTTCATCTGAACGATCTCAATCTCGGGCATAAGGACTTGTTTTAATTTCTTAAATTCTTCCCTTCCCTGTTCCTCCAAAACCTCATCCGCATCGCAGGAATATATATAATCTCCCGTAGCCTTGGAAAAAGCAAAATTCCTTGCATCTGCAAAATCTTTCTTCCATTCGTAATCATATATCTTATCGGTATAACGGGATGCGATCTCTTTAGTGGAATCCGAAGAACCTGTGTCAACTATAATGATCTCATCCATCAGATCAGCAACAGAATCCAGGCATCTTTCCAAAACAGCCTCTTCATCTTTAACTATCATGCAAAGGCTAAATGTTAAATCAGACATATCTATTACCCTCCTATCTTACGAGAGCGATCACAAGGACTCCAAGAACTATCCTGTACCATCCGAACGGCTTAAAATCATGCTCTTTGATATAGCCCATCAAAAACCTTATAACAAACATGGAAACAGCAAATGCTACTACGCATCCCACGACAAGTATTACTGCTTCCTGTCCGGTCATCGACGCTCCTTGTGCCAAAAACTTTATTAGTTTAAGAAGTGAAGCTCCTGCCATTACCGGAACTGCCAAAAAGAAAGTAAATTCGGCCGCAACTTCCCTTGAAACACCTATACAAAGTGCTGCAAGAATGGTGGCTCCCGATCTCGATGTTCCGGGAAAAACAGCCGCCAAAGTCTGGGCCAGACCTATTATAATAACTGATTTCATCGAAAGCTGCTCAAGCTCAGTGATCACGGGAGTCCTTTTTCCGCTAATCGTACTTTCTATCACAATGAACAAAATACCCACAATGATAAGCGCAAGTGCAACAGGTATGGGATGATAAAACAGTTCATCTATCTTATCATCAAGCCCTATTCCGACTACCGCAGCCGGTATACATGCGACAACTATCTTGATCCAAAGTGAAAGTGCTCCGTCTTTCCAGCCCGGAGTCTCACGTATTGCCGTAACTCCCTCGATCTTCTTCCTTCTCATAGTAAAGGGCCAGAGCTTATCCCAAAAAATAAGGATGACCGCCAAAATCGCTCCAAGCTGTATTACCACCTCGAAAAGTTTGTAAAACTCTTCCGATACATTAAGCTTTACAAATTCGTCGAGTATGATCATATGACCTGTACTGCTAACCGGAAGCCACTCCGTAACCCCCTCAACAATACCGAAAAGTATTGCTTTTAATATCTCAATCATATAAATCCTCCGTCCGGTTCAAATGCCGGTTCCAAAGATATTAATCTTATCCTTTGCTTCTAAACCATTCCGATATATTATATCACTAATCCGGCAATACTCCAACTCTGATTTAGGGCATTCTACTTCCTAGGGCCCCACACACAGTTTAGAAAAAGGGCATATCTCACATTTGGGTGATCTCGAAGTACAGATAGCTCTTCCATGAGCTATAAACTGATAATTAATAAGGCTCCAATGATCCTTGGGCACAATATCCATAAGTTCAAATTCTACCTTAACGGGATCTTTTGATTCCGTCAGGCCAAGCCTTCTTGAAACTCTGCCGACATGGGTATCCACAACTATAGAAGGTTCGTGAAAAATATGGGTACGGACCACATTCGCAGTCTTCCTGCCTACCCCGGGAAGCGATGTAAGTTCGTCGATATCAGAAGGCAGCTGACCGGCATGATCGGAAATCAGTCTTTTAGCACAGGCTTTTATATTTTTGGCTTTGTTATGGTAAAAACCGGTTGAATGAATATCATCTTCGAGCTCTTTGATATCCGCTGAAGCAAAACTTGCAAGATCCGGTCTCTTTTGAAATAATTCTTTCGTCACCATGTTGACCCTGGCATCTGTGCATTGGGCTGACAGAATAGTTGCAAAAAGGAGCTGCCAGGGCTCCTTATAGTTCAAATAACATATATTATCCGTCCCGTATGTCTTATCCATCATTTCCAAAACATCCCGGACTCTTTTTTTTGTAGGTAACATATCACGCTCCGTTAAAGTCAAAATCACATAAGAAGCTTAACTATAGTAAGATTCCATGCTTCTCTGTCATTTGCCAGATCAAGTACCCTCTCATCCCCCAGAAGTTTGATCTTGGGACGCATTATAAAGCCCCTTTGATTTTCAAGGATTATCCCTCTTCTGCCATCGGACAGACCAACCTCACAGCCAACAGGATACACACACATTTCCATAGCCATCACCTGAACGATCGAAGGATCAAACTCCATACCGCTTCGTCCCATGATGTACTCCAAAACATCACTGGGAAGATAAGGATCATGATAAGACCGTCTGCCTGTCATTGCGTCATACACATCCGCAACCTTAAGTATTCTTGCCATTCGGGATATATTTACCCCCTCAAGCCTTCTCGGATAACCGTCTCCGTTAAACCACTCATGATGCTGATAAACCGCTTCAAGCACATCTTCTGAAAAATTGTATTCATCCTTCAGAAAATCATAACCGAGTCTGGGATGATCCATCATCTGGATCCTTTCCTCATCGGTAAGTTTACGCGGCGCGTTTATTATATCGGGATCAATAAAAACCTTTCCTATATCATGAAGAAATCCGGCCATCACGAGATCATCAAGGGCTTCCCTTTTCATGTTAAGCTTAGCACCTATGATCCCTGAAAGTATAGCCACATTGGTGGAATGGAAAAATGTATAATCATCATAAGTCTTGATCGCAACAAGATTATACATAACATCCTCGTTATCCAAAACACAGTCCACGATCTCGTTAACGTACTTTCGAAGCGCATTTTCTTTTGCACTTCCGACAACATCATCTTCTGCAGCATGAACAAATACATCCTGAATAAGACGAAGCGCTGCCTTCTTTACTTCAGGACGTATGATTTCCTCAACCTTGGCCTCTTCCGAAAAAGAGTCATCAATATAAACCCCCGGAACCCCCAGGAATGCTATATAGGCAATATTTTCTTCTGTCAGCGTAGTATGCTTGGCAAGAAGCATATGGCCCTGCGCATCATAGAGCTCCTGTCCCAGAACCATATCGTTTTTTAATTGATTGATAGGAAGGTATCTCATAGCAATTACTCATCAAAATCAACAGTTACATAAAAACCTCTGGGCGTTTCTTTAATATCCGTCACTGTACCTTCTTTTGATTTGAGCCGCTCCATGGTAGTATAGTTGGCAGACATGGCATAAGCCTTTCCCAGTACATAATAATATGAAGTGGATACAGAGAATTCCTTAACCGGCAGAACCTGACCAACTTCAACAAGTCCTGTTCTTTCCATTTTAAATTCCATGCTTCTCATAATATCTCCGCCTGTATAAATCAGGTCAATGATATTCGCAATCCGCTTCGCCACTTGCTCATAACGCAGGAGATTTCTTTTACTGCGTTAAAAACAGAGGAACTGCAAAGCAGCGCAGTGCCTCTGTAATATCCAAGTATCGCTCGCCGGAACCGGCTCCGGATCTGCTTTGGAAACATAGTTCCCATCCGAATCCGTGAGAATCCTAACTGAGCGAATATCTCAGATGGAGACTTAACCTCATCTAAGATAATGCGATTGCACCGTATTACAACAGATCATCAGCCTTTAAAATCAATACTTCCGCCGAGAGCTGCTTCTTCTTTTGTGATCACTGAATCACTCATTCGGCTGTATGTGAAATCTTCAAGTTTCCTGAGAAGGGCCTCAACGGAATCGGCCTCAAATCTTTCGATATCTTCTTCCTTTTCAGGAGCGTCTTTTCCTTCAGCCTTTTTATCTTTCATCTTCTCAAGGCGTTCTTTATCTTCAAGTTTTTTAGCCTGTTTCTTTTCAGCTGCTTTCTCTTCTTTTTTATTCTCCGCCCGTTCTTTGGCAAGTTTATTGCTATCGGACAGACTCTTGTCTATAGTAGCAAAGAACGATGTCTCGCCTTTTTCGTTTACATTTATTCCTATTGTCTTAACCGATGCACCCAAAGGTGATGATGCAAGTTGAGCCTTAGCCTGCTCAATCTGATCCTTAGCCTTATCTATCGTGCCCTCGACCTGTTTGCGATAATTATCATCGCCTGCCATTTTTTCAAGCTTGCCTTCACTGATAAGCACTACTGTTTTGTTAGCCTGACCGTATGCAGCTGCATTTTTTTCAACAGCATTCTTTTGAGAATCGGAAACAAGGATAAATTCCATATCTCCGTATTTCTCCTTAAGCTGATCATACAGCTTTGCTGCATTATCGGAAAGCTTGGGATCGCCGATAGTCTTGCCTGTTATTTTACCTGTGCTTTCTTTGGTTTCCAAAGCTTCGGTTTTTTCAGCCTTGTCCGCTGCTTTAGCGGTTTTGGGCCGAACAGTTTTGCCATATTGGGAAGTAGCACCAAGGCCTGCTGCCCTCTGATAACTTCCTATGGCATCATTTAACATTCCCATAGATATACCTCCTTGTAAGTATGGTGTGGTCAACTCCTTTTGACCAAATAATTATACGGTGCATCGTATACTTATCCTTAACGTTTATATCGGATAAAAGTGAATTTCTCTTTAGCCTAATGCGCCCACTATCGCGTCATAAAGCTCGTCATATGTCTCATAAGCCGGATACTGCGGATAATCTTTTTTGATCTGTTCGGTTGAACGGAATAAAAATCCCGCTTTTGAATTCATTATCATACCAAGATCATTAAAACTGTCCCCTGATGCTATGGTATCAAAGCCCATTGCCTGAAGGTGAGCCACCGTGGTCTTCTTTGAATCCTTGCAACGCATCTTATAACCCGTTATCATCCCATCATCAGCAACCTCAAGAGTGTTGCAAAATATCGTGGGCATTCCAAGTTTTTTCATAAGAGGCTTTGCGAACTGCTCAAAAGTATCGGAAAGAATGATCACCTGAGTCGTATCACGAAGCTTATCCATAAACTCTTTTGCGCCGGGGAGCGGATCTATCTTTCCGATAGTATCCTGAATCTCTTTTAATCCCAGCCCATGTTCTTTTAATATGGAAATCCTGTACTTCATAAGCTTATCGTAATCAGGTTCATCACGGGTAGTCTTTCTCAGTTCCGGAATACCGCTCTCTTCTGAAAAAGCGATCCAAATCTCCGGAACAAGTACACCTTCAAGATCCAAACATACAATATCCATTACTAAATCTCCTATCTAAATAAATCTTGCTTAGCATGCATTCTGGATCACCCGGTTTTTCCCTTGCTTTTTGGCCATATAAAGACATTGATCTGCTCTGTTTAAGGTAGATTTAAATGTCTCTTTCTCCCCACAGCCGACAAGACCTGCGGAGAAAGTTATGGGTTCTTCTTTAAAATCATACTTTTCGGCCATGAACTGGAGTCTTATTTCTTCAATAACCTCTTTATGTATGGCAGAGGATCCGCCTTCGAGCACGAAGACAAACTCCTCTCCTCCGAATCTGCCTATGGTAATATCGGCAGCCATATAATCCTGAAGAATACTTCCAAGTCTTTTTAAGACCACATCTCCCTTTTCATGTCCATAGGTATCATTGATCGATTTAAAATTATCTATATCAATGATAGCAACGGAAACAGGATTATCCACGGAATGTCTCATCACCCTCCTGTCCCCTTCTTTAAAAAGCTGCATTCTGCTTGCAACTCCCGTAAGGTGATCAAAACATAGTTCTTTTTCATATTTGGCTTCCCGTTCACCCAAAACCTTGGTAAGGGCAACTACCTTATTATTGAAAACATCAAGCTGCAGGATCATAAAATACGCCCCTACAGTGATCGCAGTTACAATAACAAGGCTCTCGGTAAACTCAAACCTGCTTTCCGGTCTCTCGGTCAAAACATACGCATATGATAAAAAAATAATAATAATATCCGTAAACAAAAGCTTTCTCTGCAAAAGCCTGTCATGAAAAGCCGATATCAAAAAGGCTGCCAATGCCGGAACACACCACATGGGTGTAAAAAAACTGTGAAACACTGACATAACTCCGCATATTCCGGTAAATCCGAAAGCCACTGCATATGTCTTTCTTTTTTCCGCCATACGCGGCGATCTTATGATCCACCTTGATATCAAATATATCAGGATATTAAAGGCAAGAGGAATTAATATCCTCTTTATCGGATATGTGTATATATCTAAAACCGAGAACCCCGTAAAAATATACAGAATATAAAATCCCGTATCAACTATCAATTCCCCTATAATAAGAACCGGGAAAAATTTGAAAAGGGCTTCTCGAAATTCCTTTTCAAGTACTTCCATATTTCCCCCAAAATCTTATTTTATTATATCAGTGCCATGCCCTACTATCAAGAAAAAGAATTTTAAAAAACTGTCTTGACACAATTTTTATAAGAGCATCTCCATCCCCACCTTCTGAGGTTTAAGACCCATAGACTCGTAAAAAGCCATGGCACCCGGATTGCAAGACCAGACATTTAAGGTGATGTTGTAGCAATCACAATCTCTTGCATACCGAGTCACATACTCATACAAACTTCTGCCAACTCCGTTTCCTCTGGAATCTTTGGCAACACAGATATCATCGATATAAAGTGTTTTAATATCCGTAAGAACCGAATCTCCCAAAATCTGTTTATGGATGCAAAAAGCATGGCCCATAATATGATCATTTTCATCTACACAAACGAACACCGGTGTATCATCATTTTTTATAATTTCGGAAAGTTCTTTTGCATTATACTTGGTCGCCGGACCTTTAAAAATATCCGGGCGACCATTGTGATGAACCATATCCACCTCAACAAGAAGCTCAAGTATTCTTTCTATATCGGTATTCTTTGCTCTTCTTACATTTTTCATAAGCTCGTCATCCTATATATTTTGTTCTCTTTCTCTCTGCCATGCTATCTTCCACCCCGCGTTACCCTGAAGAGGATATTCTTCAAGTTCATCATGCCAGTCATATTGCTTATCTCCAAATGCATCGGAACTTATTTCGAGTCCGTTCTCACCGGTAAGTTCTTTTCTTGCATGCATTGAAGACCCTCTTTTTTCGATCTCATAATCTTTGTCCAACACTCTGACAAGCAAAGTCTCCGTGAACTTATTGGCAGCGATCATGGACAGGTTGGTATAGTTCTCTGCCCCGCCGTTACGAACTAAATTCAATAGCATCCCCTGAAGAGCAGCAAGTACATACTGAGGCCCGTTTTTCATGACCCCGAATAAAATATCAACGTGTAGATCAAAACCACTTTCGGAGCATAAGACCAAAGACTTGAGTTTCTTGTCTCTGTCAAAGACAACTCCGCTTATATTCTGTACAAGATTGTTCATATCTACACTGTCAAGCCTGATATCAAAACGCCGCAGGATCTCGATCATCACGTCGTATTGAGACATGAACATTTCTTCAAGTGTAATAAATTCCAGATCCGGGAGTTGATTTCTAAGTGTCTTTTTTACTGCTTTGGATTTTAACAGATTCTCCAAATTAACTGCCAAAACAGGCACTCCCTCATCCAGTTCAAAATTTCTTTTCTTAAAAAGAGCATTAAGAGCACTATGCTCTACTATGTAATCAGATTCAAGAATTTTCAAACCGTAATTGTAAGCAAGCTGTTCCGTCGCGTCAAGAAGAGCTTCTCCTCTTCCTTTTTCCCTCTCCTCCCGGGGAACGTTTATGGAAATAATATGTCCGATTTCGTTCTCATATTGAATCGTAACTGCAGATCCGACTTCATCTTCCAATCTTACAAGTGAATCTTTATCATAAGTCACATTAAACATATTATTCCACCTCCCTTCGCCTTAGGAGGCAAAGCATGGTCGAATCATCCTTCGGAGCCGAACCGCCTTCAAACTCAGTCATCGCCTTTTGTGCTCCGGAAACTATCTCCACCGCGCTGTCTTTAATTTTAATTGACCCGGTCAATCTGTCTATTCCGAATTCTTCTCCGTCCGGATTTTCCGCTTCGGTCACGCCATCCGTATAAAGGAACAGTGCCTCTCCTTTTTCAAGAGTAAAGGAATAGCTTTCATATTCTATATCTTCTGCCATTCCGATAACCCAACCTATTCCTCCTTCGCCTGTTTCTCTGATACCTTTTTCTCCGATCACCAAAGGTTCTTCGTGTCCGGCACTTACCGCAATTATTTGTCCGCTGCTGATCTCATATACTCCGTACCATGCAGATAATGTCAGATTGTCAATATTGTCCCTGTAAAGTCTGTTACTAACAGCCGATATTGTTTTCTCGGGAGTAAGTCCATAACCCGCAAACTGAGTGAGTACATTTTTAAATGCAACCATAAAAAGCGCCGACGCACTTCCTCCGTCAAATATATCAGCAATAACAATTGCGATATGATCTCTGTCAAGCCTGAAGAAATCGTAAAAATCCCCACCGATCTTTTCTATCGGAAGCATATCGACATAAAGATCGAAACTTTCTTCTTCGGGAAATGCCGGATAAACATTGGGCATGAGATTAAGTTTCAGACGTACCGCGATATCCAGCTGTCCCAACAGGTGCTCTTTCTCTGCCGTAATTGACGTTATCTCTTCCGTATAGTCTACTATACGGCCTTCCATGCTGCGGAACTCATTATAAAGCACTCCTATCTCATTATTGCTTTTAATATTAACATCAATAATATCCTCTCTGGTATATCCACCCGATTTTGCAAAGTTTCTTGCTGCTTCTGTAAGAATCCCCAGCGGTTTTGAAGCCACCCTTCGAAGATACCGGTAATTGATCAAGCCTATAACAAAACCTATTATAAGAAAGGCACCGATGGAGTTTAATACAAACCAGGTTCTTTTCTCTGCCACATCTTCGAAATTCAGTTCCAAAGAAAGATAACATGGTCCATTCCCGGACTCGACTATCACCTTTTCACTCGCCATATATCTGATGTTGTCCCGGACATATAAGTAAAATATCTCATCGTTTAGTCCGGTCGCAGTAGTTATATCCGTATTCCTCGGTATATCGGTTCTTCCTATCCCTTCCGGTCCAACTGCAGTATCAATCACGCTGTAAGCCGTTTTGTCCTTGCAATAGATAAGGCTTGCATTCGAAAAACCACCTGCTTTTTTTAGATATTCAAGTCCTGCCAGAATTGATTTATATTCCTTTGAATCGCCCGCAGCGGATCCTTCTTTTTCATACAATTCCAGGTAACGGCTTATTTCTTTTTTATGCAGCAGAGTATCGTCACTGATACCTGCTTCAAGGATTTTACCGCATTGCTCTATAAATATAAAAGCATTTCCCGCAGCGTGAACCGCATACCCGACAAAGCAAAACAGCATCACAACAACAGAGGTCATGATCAGATTTATAAATCCAACCTGTCTTGAGAGTTTTTTGGTTTTTTTCTTTCGGGTCGGTTTGCGACTTTCCATCAACTATTTCCTTTCTTTATGACTTTTTAGAGAGCCCCTTTAATTCCTGATATGAATCCAAAACCCGAATCTTTAAAGCATCCAGCACCCGATCATACTCTTCATCCATACTATTCGCCTTTTTTTCTGTGTATGTGATCAATTGACTTTCGTTAGAGTTAAAAGAATATTTTTTTGCACTGTAAAAGCCCGAATATTGTATCAGATTTGAAACAAAATCCTGCTTTGCCATGATCAAGGGGTTTTCTTTGATATATTTTCGGAATTCTTCACTTTCCTTATTTAAAAAATTATATCCCAGATCAAAACTGCCAATGTTAAACTTTGCCTGATCCTTGCTAAAAAGCCATTCCTCGGCGAAGGAATTAAGCACTTCCGTTAACTTATCCGCATCCTTGATCTGTTCGTCAGTTAATTCCGGAATGTTTATGGACTCAAACAAATAATTATCCATATATTCTTTCATAAGCTCATCACGATTTTTGGTATCTTCCTCCAGCCATGAGTTAAGCCATTTTATATTCCACTCTTCTCTTTTTGCGTCCTCCTCCGTAAGCGGATTCCAATTATCATCGTAATTAACACCCCTTAACATACCAAACACTGACCTTGTCGAGTCAACAATTATACTTTTTCTGTCACCAAATTTATCAAACACCTTAAAGAAAATCTCATTTATTTTAGGATTAAATTTTCTTTTTGAGTTCACAATGACACCCTTGTAAATCTCATATGACTTTTCCGTAAATCTATTGCTTGCGTTCTTTAAGGTTTCAAAATTAAGAGTCTCATCCTTGGGTAACGACTTTACATTTTGAACTTTGACAGACCTGTACTTATTGTATGACGGAGCAAAAGTCTCCTTCAAATAATTACCGTTTATCTCATCCTTCAAGGGTTGATATCCGTTTGTATATTGCGATGTATTTTTATTTACAGGCTTCATATTATTGTGAGCGTCTAACCCGTAATGCTCTGCGAAATATACTTTGTAATATAACGATATCTCTGCATACAATTGTGATTTCGCTGACACCAACGGTTTTTTTGAATGATATTCTCTAAATTTCGGATGATTCCTCTCTAAATTATCCATACTAAGTTGCTTTAGAAGAAATAACCTAAAAGTATAAGGGTCTTTAATGAGTTTCTCACACCATGCATCCATGCGATCCTTAAACAGATCTTTATCCTCAAGTTCCTCCTTTTGGAACATGGGCACCGGATACATCTCAAAGATCTTAGGCAGTTCCTCCGCTGCCATTTTTTCTACCTCACTATAATCAGGGTTTTTCACATTAATCTTAGCCCATGCGTTTAACCAGTCCATATTCCACTTGTCATTCTTTTTATCCTGCTCTGTTATGGGTTTCCATTTTTTATTAAAATTAACAGGTCTCATACCTGCGCCGAAATCACGCTGAAATGACTCTGCAGTATTAAATTTTAATTTTTTTCTGATCTTTGTATACAATTTTTTGTATTTTTCACAATTAAACATGTTTGACGCATCACGGTTGTCTTTAAACTTATGATAAGACGAAAGCGAAAAATCCGGATAGCCGACACGCATGGTTTCGTATTCTTTTGCTTCTTCCTTGCTAAGTTTTGGAAATTTACTGTTGTTTTGATATTCTTTAAGGTCGTTGTAGTCTTTCGTGTAATCCGTATACGCCTGACCGTAAGACGCTGAAAGCAAAGCGGCGTTTTTGTTTTCAGATACGCCCGAATCCTTATCTGCTTCAACTTTTATCGCATAGCGTCTGTCCAAATATGTTTGAACGATCTTAAAAAGATCCGTGTTTAGCTTAAGCTGCATCTTAAATTCAGGATTCTCATTGATGTATGACTTCACATCGTCATCTGTTGAATATGCCTTATTTAAGGCTGCGAGTCTGCGATTCATATCAAGATAACCTTCGAGATCCGTATTTATAATATTATCAATCCATTCTTCGAATTCTCCCGGTTTTTTTGCATTAACCAAAGGAGCGGGAAAATCAAATCCTTTGAAAAGCCTTGGAAGTTCTTCTGAAATAAATTCCTTTCTCACATCCTCGTTTTCATAGGTCCAGGCTTTGATCCATTTTTTATTCTTAAATGCTTTAATCTTTTCCTCTGCGTTAAGTGGTTGCCCATTCTCATCAAGCTTTACATTAAAAAGAAAGGCCTCCACCACTCCGGAACGGATATCGTCCGTTATTAATCCTAATGTCTTTGCAAGCTGAAGATTCGTCGTCAGTTCCTTATTGTAAACAGGCTTTGCCTTCCTGCACTTTTCAAGGATCAAATATCCTTTCTTTCCAAAGCGCTGATTGTTTTCCTTTAGCTTACCAAATTCCTCTTCGTTATCTATTTGAATTTCATTTTCTTCGTTGATCTCTCGTGCTATTTCTTCTTCGTCTTTCTTATTATCCTCTTCCTTTTGATTTGCCAGATTCTCAACTATATCCTGTCGGATAACTTCATTTTGAATATTTTCTTCATCTACAGCTTTATTTTCAACAACAACAGGATCCAGACTTTCTATCTCAGCCTTTCTGAAATGAGCCTTCGCATTAGTAATGTCCTTATTATATGCGGCAAAAGTCTTTTCTATCTCCGCTAAAAGTTTACTTTCCCTCTCATTTGATTTATACGCCTCGTTTCTTTTGAGTTTACCTGATTCGTCGCGGTAAAACTTGTATTTTACATCGGAATCCGGCTCATACTTCCCCTCATTGTATCGAATATAATAATCCGCCCTAAGTTCATAATCCAAATAATCATTTACCGCGCGGAGATATTTAAGCTTTGACATAAGATCGGGCGTCCTTTTAAACAGTGCTCCGATGGGATCTGTTTTATCCGAAATCTTACCTTCGTAATAGACAAGGGCCTTTTTTGTCATTTCATAAAAACCACGGATATCCTTATTAAAATACGCAACTACTCCATTGGATCTAATGTCCTTTGCAGTGGGAAGCTCATAATTTCTAAACCGCGTAATCCCACTATTTTCAAGCTCTATGCGCTCATCTATCTCATCCCCATATTCTGTTATAACTACTCTGTCATTTATTTCCGCATATTTATTTTCAGCAGCATTTAAAGGCGCTCCATGCTTGTCAGTCAGAAATATATGCCCCGGCCAGCCGGAATTCTGTTTGCCTGCCTGATTTTGTAAGTTATTGATCTTGTTATATAACTTTACGCTTTTCTCATTGGTTCTGAATATTTCATTAGATCTTGCGCATTGTTCCCCTACGCTTTCGATCTCCCTTTTACCTTCTAAACTCCACTCTTCTATCCATGCATCCTGCACACTCGGTGTATCTTTTTTAAGATCGTTTTTGCATGTCTCTATATTCTTTTCGATGGATGTAAGTTTTTTCTTTAACTTTCTTTTAATGCTTTCATCTTCTTCTTTATCAATGAAATGATCGAGCTGATCTTTAAGAAGCATGTAGCAGGATAATCTTCCTCTGACTTTTAAATATTTTTCCTGTGTAGAGTTTTTTGAAGCTGCTTTGGCCGTATACTCCTTTGCCTTGATACGATGCTTCATGATAAGCTCACGCTGCTTATAGAGTTCATAATTATTGGCAAACTCCATATTTTTAGCATTATCCATCTCCTGACTCATACGTTCGTAAGCATAGGAAGCATCCATATAACTGCTGCGTCTTTTGCTCGCACGATGATTACGGTAGTTTTCCGAATAGGCATTAAGCGCTTCTCTGTCATTGGCCGTTTCAAGATAACGGTCTTTTTTTGCCATAGCAAGCTCACTGTCTTCAAAATACTTCCGGGTCCTTATCTTAAAATCCTCTTCACTATTTTCCGCGTTACGCTCCGCATAATGATCCATAAGTTGTCCGGCATCATACTTATACAGCGCATCATCCTCACCCGGAAGCCTTTTTTCCCTTTCTTCTGTTCTAAATGCGTCTAAATTCTGCTCCCTATGCATTTCCTTATATTTTTCGTAATTTCCCATAATATTTTTCCCTTTCCGTTTTATTTAAAAAGTCAAGACTCGCTCGCAAAACAATTAACTTACCGCCTCATAAACAGGCACCGGTTTTGATCTTGGAAATACCCGGTTTGCGATCCTCGCAGCCTCTTCGTTAACAGTTTCAAAGGTAAGATCGGCATCCGGAAACAGCCTTTCCTTTTCCTCAACGGCATTTGAAAGAAGTTCAAAAAGTCCTGCCGGAAATTTACTGTATAAAAATGCCAGCTCAAGGCCGTTTATATTTCCTTTTTGAACAAAGATAAGATCAGCCAATTCTCCGTCAGAATAAATGCCAAGACAAAGTTCGGGAACACAGGCTTCTTTCCACTTCTCATAATCCTCTACAGTATATTCTTCATTCGCGGAAAGAAAATCAAGTATCCTTCTTTGCTCCAGCATAGGCAGTTCAAAAAAACCTCTTATTGATAGTTTTCCGTCCGTCCTTTTGTGAATAACGGATGCCTTAGCCAAATCCCCTGCGCTGATATAATATCTGTCATGAGAATATGTTGTGTAAAACTTTTCACAGGATATAAAAAGAGAATATACCTGTGCGTTTTGCGGTGAAAACTCAAATCTTGCAGAGATCGGGAAATAATCATCCGTCTCATCAAGCACCAAAAGCACCATCTCCAAAAGAGACTTTCCTATCCCCCGTCCACGCATATCCTTTGGCACAAATATCCAGTCAATATCATACTGATAATTGATAAAAACATAGGATACTGCGCCAAGTATTCTTCCCAACTCATCTACGCAGGCAATGGCAACCCTGTTTCTGCCCAGTTCTATATCTTCAGGGAATACGCTGTAAAAATCTTCCCTGTTATCGTCATCAATAAATACGAATCCATTCTTCATTATGCATTCTCCGATCTGATAAAAATAGACAATATCAATTCATTTTATCAGAAATCTAACGAGGTGGTCAATTTAATTCTCTGATTATCCTCGCATAAACGATGAATTTTAATTTGACCAAAAAATCCCTCCGCCGAAGCGGAGGGATAATGGTGTTTCAATGAAAAATCCGTTTTGGAATTCATTATAGCAATACTACACTTTTGAACTCAGTCGGAGAAATCCCCACCCTCTAAGCGTTAGCGTAGGTGGGGGTTATGACAAACTATACTCAGTCGGGGTACAAGCTCCGACTTAGTTAAATGCTCCGCGAGGATGCGCACGGATTCGGACAGGAATTTGTCTGCTGAAGCAGACCCGAATCCGGCGCGCAAGACTCGCGAACGAGTCTTGACAAAAGTAACACTTTACAAAACGAATGCATTAGTATATAATACGTTTACAAGACAAGCGCAATACCACATCAAATCTTAGCGTTCGTTCTTAAATCTTTGCCGCGTCCGGGTATCGCCCGGGGAACGCGGGAGCCCGTCGCATCAGGGGCGGGTTATTCATCAGAAAATATTATGTAATTCGGTTCATGAGAGGGGGGATTTTCGTGGCTGAATTTATCAAGGAGTGGGGACCCGCAGTGGTTGCTGCGGTTGTGTTTATCGTGCTCATTGCGATTATTCAGAGTGATACTGTGACCGAGGTGGTTAAGGGAGCGCTGGTGGATCTGATACAGAGTTTTTCGGAGACGGCGGCGGTGTGAAAGGAGATGGGGAATGAGAGGAACGACGGGAAGTGAGGGGAAGCTTTTTGAGTTTACCCCGGAGATGTTCGGGCCGTTGTACAGGTTCATCGAGGACGACGAGGTGACGGACATAGACTATAACGGCAGGGAGCTGTGGATTACCGATACATCCAATGTGAAGAGAAAGGTGACGGACTCCGGGATTACGGAGACGTTTATTCGCAGGTTTGCCCACAGGGTATCTGACAACGATTCGCGCGAGCTAAACCGCGCCAATCCGGTGCTGGAGAATGAGACGGACACGCTTCGCATAAGCGTGGTGGATCCTTCGGTTGCCGTGAGCGGACTGTCCGTCTGCATAAGGAAGAGCGCGCCGTTTGTCAGGTTTGATGAGAAGGGGGCCTTAGACAGCCGGTTTTGCTCGAGGGAGATACTGAACCTACTGGCGAACTGCGTGGCTGCCCACATGAATATAGTGGTATGCGGGCAGCCCAGGGCGGGAAAGACCGAGACGTGTAAGTTTCTCTCGGGATATATTCCGGACCACGAGAGGGTGATTACCATTGAGGACACCATGGAGTGGAGGTACAGGAGCCTTAAGCCCGCGGGGGACTGCGTGGAGATGAAGGTGAGCGACTCCTTCACTTACAGGGACGGCATTATAGCCTCGCTTAAGCAGAATCCCAGGTGGCTCATGATCGCCGAGACCAGGGGCGAGGAGGTAAAGGATCTTATTCAGGGATTCTCCACCGGGGTGAATGGTATGACCACGCTCCACACGGACGATGTTGGAAACATTCCGCAGCGCATGGTGAACATGGTGGACGACTCCACCATGGAGGAGAGGTTCGAGAGAAACGTATACACGTTTGTGGACGTGGGGATACTGGTGGCCGTGGTGCCCGATGGCGCGGGCGGCAGCTATCGCAGAGTCGAGCAGGTGGGATTTTTCTCTGTGGACGGGGGGAAGAAGACGTGTGCCTATCTGGTTGACGGAGGAGAGAGGGTTTCGGATCAGCTTCCCGAGGGAATCAGGAAGAAGTTCCTTCGCGAAGGGATAGACGATGTCTTTTCGAGCCTCGAGGTGAGCAGAAGGCTGAAGCGCCAAAGCTGCAGGGACGAGTACGGGGGGATTCCGCGGGCATGTGGCTGATGGTAGTCGAGTACATCGCGCTGGTGGCGGCTCTCGAGGTGGTCGGCGTTGTCTTCGGGCTGGAGGGGCGGTTTCTCCTCTGGCTGGGGATTTTCGCGAGTCTTGTGGCCCCGCGGATCATATATCTGTCCGTGGACAGGAGGAGACAGCAGCGGCGGTTCACCGAGGCATCCGCGTATGCGGAGCATGTTCTTTACATATTTAAGAGTAATCGTAAGGTGCTGCAGTCGATGGTGGAGACAGAGCCGCTCTTCGAGGGGACCCGCATGGGAGAGGCGCTGTCGGAAGGTGAGAAGGTAATGGTCGAGGACTCCGGCGACGAGGGGATAGTTAAGGCGCTGGACGGCATACAGAGGAGATATCCCTATGATTTTTTGAGACTTATGCACAGGTTTCTGCTTAGGGCCGAGGCTATAGGAGGTGATATAGAGACCTCGGTTGACCTGTTGCAGACCGAGAGACAGATGTGGGTTTCCCGGGTTAACCTGCTCGAAAAAGAACGGGAGACTAAGAGGCGCGGCGTCGTCCTGTCGATTGGAGCTTCGGTGATGCTGACCCTTTTAATGGACAGGTCGTTTCCGGGAGATGTGAGCGTCACAGGCGCTCTTCCGGTGCAGATTTCCTCGCTGGTCATGCTGGTCGCGGATGTGCTGCTGTTTTCGATGGCCCTCAGGGCGTCGTCGCCCGACTTTTGCAGTGACGACAAGGTGATGGATGAGGGGAGGATTATGGAGAGTCTGGATGAGGTCAGGGGATTCGGAGGGGCGCGAGTCTTTAAGAGCGTGCTGAAGGGGCTTTTGGCCGGGGCGTTACTGGCCGCCGGCGGGGTGTATCTGGAAGCGTATGTTCTTTTGGCCGCGGCAGCTGCGGCTCCGGTACTGGCCTTCGCACTGCCGTTTCTGAGATACGCCTCTCACAGGAGGAGGCTGGGCCGGGAGATGGCGGTCAGGTTTCCGCACTGGCTTTTGGAGGTGTCTTTGATACTTCCCTCCACCACGGTGCGTAACGCGGTGCGGCTCTCGTACGAGGGTGCGGATGCGCTCCTTAAACCGTACGTCGGTGAGCTGATAGACGGTTTCGATGACGATCCGGTATCGGCCGGGCCGTACATGGCTTTCGCGAGCGAGTATCGCCTGCCGGAGATATCCTCGGGTATGAAGATGCTCTACGGGGTTTGCCGGGGCGCGGGCGACGGGGCGGCATCCATAGAGGAGATAGTCGAAAGGAGCGCGCTTCTTCTGGATAAGGCCAAAAAGGAGGCAGATGCTGACAAGCTTAGCGTCATGTATCTTCTCTTTCTGGCGCCGCAGCTGGTGGCGGGGACTAAGATACTGGTTGATATGTGTGTGTTCTTCGTGGCGTTTTTCGCGAATATGAGCGTATGAGAGGATGATTTATCAAAACGAACGTAAAACCCCTAGCTTTAGCTATGGGGATATAAGCGACCGGTGGCAGGGGCGTATATCCCGGCCGTATTGAGGCACGGGGGCATATACTTTCCCGGAGGTGATTACATGGAACAGATACCCAAGACGCTTATCAGCGCATTTTTGATGATGATATTTGTAAGGATAGGGATGGGCGTTATAGGCTGCGCGTTGAGCGCCTACGGCGCGGCCGATTTCGCCAACAGAAACGCGCTTTCCCTGGCGGGCTACGCTTATTCGGACACGGAGGAGCAGAGGATCGTCGGCGAGGGCGAGGCCAGAGGATACAGCGTTAGCGTAGTAAGAGAGGATATGGATGAGGATGGAAGCGCAGACCTGGCATATGTGTCTGTGAAATACACCCTGCCGGTTCCATTCCTGGAGGATGGGACTATAGAGGGATACAGCTGTGCCTATGCGTGAGCGGGCACGATCAGGGAGGTTTGGATTGAAGGATTTTATAGAGGAGTTTGGGGCGGCCGTCGCCGTGGCGGCTTTCGGAGCCGTATGTGTGGCGGGTCTTAAGGCCGTCTACACGATAGTGTCGGCGATGGTGGGGGCGTGAGATGTGAGGACACTTAGCCTGGCGTATTCCACGATTATGTGCGGGATCATGGTGGTACTTACTGTGGCGTGCCTCTGCGGAGGCATGATAACGTCGACCGATTTGCAGAACGAAATGATAAGCGCCTATCGGGCCGCCGTTAAGGCGACTGGCGGCAGTTCCGAAGGGTTCGGAGATGCATATTTGGGGTTTCTGTGTGAGCGTGTTGGTGAGGATGCCTCCATATATACAGGGGCTTGGGACGACGGGGCGGGGATTTATTCGATTAGAGTAGAAAGACCCGTGTTTAGCGGAGGGAAGACAGCGGTTACCCGAAGGATGACCATGGTATGTGAACGAAGGGTAAGGGAGGTAGTCTCGCTCAGGCTCTTGTATCCCGACGGATCGCTTTTTAGAGAGTATGAGGTTATCTCCGGCGAAAGTGTAGTTTACATAATTCCGCCGGATGGCTATGAGAATCTTATATGGAAGGGAGATGATGGAGAAACTGTATCCAACGATGAGTTGGAGGAGATGGCTTTGTATGAGGATGTGGTTTACAGGCTCGTAGGGGCCGCATGCGGGAAAACTGAGGGAGATGAATCCCTCCCCGCGGAGGCTAATGGACAGGAGGCCTTTGCGGTTACCTTCCGCGGTACCCCTATAACCAACGATGTACCCTGTTACAGCCTTTATGCCGGGATAAGCGGTGATGATGTGGTGTTTTATACCGCAAAGGGAGGTGAGAAGGTTCTTCCCGGCAATACAGGGCCAAAAGGAAATGAAGAGGATTATTTTAAGAGAAAATATGAGGATTGTGAATACGGCTTTTGCGGCTGGAGCTTTAAGGCCGCGGCGCATAGTCGTGACTCCGGGGTTATGAAGCCGGGAACGACGATAAAAGCGGAGGATTTTCTTATCGCTGCGTATGAGGCCGGTAGTATAGACGGGAATGGAGTAATCACCCTCTATACGGTTTGGGACAGATTTCCCGAACTGGAGGTGGGTGATATTGATATAGGAATTGATGAGGCCGGGAGTGATCCTGACGACGTTGAGAGGCTGCTGAACGACAGGCTGCTGGCTGCAGATAATTTCAGGGCCGTGGACGACGAGGACGGGGAGATAAGCGAGTCTTATTGCCCCACGGACACGACGGGGGTTCTCGCGAACCTGATAGAGAGAGTCGGATTGGATGGAGAGGCCTTTGCAGGAGCTACGGTTCGTGTAGCCGTACGGGATTCGAACGGGAATGTGACCTTCGCCCATCCCGCGATAAGGGTTTTTGGTGAGTCAGTGAGTGATTCCGATTTCGTTTCGGGGGATAGCGGAGACTATCTGATCCAAAGCGTTGGGATGAGGCTTGTTAATTCGGATTCGCTGCAGGCAGGAGAGGCCGATGGTGGTCTGTGTGAGGACTCCATATGGCGTGTGGACGAGTCATACGGCAGCAGGCTTAGGGATGCCGTGGCCGAAATTGAAGGAGAGTAAGACGGCTGACCGGAGCCGCCTTATCATAGTAGGGATAAGAGAGAGTAGGAGGAGATAGATGGAAATGATGAAAAAGATAGCAGTGTGTTTGCTTTGCGCCGGCATGGTTCTTACCGGCTGTGATTCCGGTGTGAGGGCCGTAGGAAAGCCCGCGGCATTTTCGGTATCGGTGTATGCCGGGGACCGGGGCGGTGAAGTGGGATGTGTCCGCACGGATGGGGTTACGCTTTCCCTTTACGAAGACGGAAGCATGGTCGCAGAGGGTGAAGGAGAGGTGACGAAGTCCATGGTGGCTGAGTGCCTCGAAAGCGCCGGAGGCGACGAGGATACGGTAAGCAGCATAGTTATAGAAGAGGGGATAGAATCCGTCGGAAAGAGGGCCTTTTACGGACTCCGTAAGTGCGGGTATCTGGAGATTCCGGAGAGCGTGGAGTCCATCGGAAAGGAGGCATTTGCCATGATGACCTCCCTCAGGAGGGTTGTCTCCGAATCGCGCGCGCCGTCTAAGGACTGTGCGTCGAACGAAAGCGCGTATTACAGCGAAGACGATTCTCTTCACGAGGTTATTTCCAATCAGTCGATGTGGTTCTATGGAGACGATTCCATAGAGTATCTGAACGCGCCTGATGATACGGATGTTTACAGGCAGGTCGCAGGGTGCTACACCGATGAATACACCTGCGTGGAGAACTGTGAGGAGGTGGACAGGTACAGGGACTTTTACATAAGCCCTTCTTCGGACAGTGTGTTCACCGCTTCTGCGGATGAGGTGTTTAGATATTCGGACTATGTGTCCGACGAGCCGGTGATAGAGGTGGAGGACGAATGGGAAACACAAAGATACACCGGGCTGGAGATAGAGGAGGCCGAGAGCTTTCCTGTTTACGAGTCCTCATCGAACGCCAGGTACACCGACTTTACTGTCACCCCTTCATATACCGAAAGCGAGAGTACGCCCCAAAGATACACATCTTTTAGCGTTACGTCTTCGGCCGGCTCGACATACTCGGGCGTGGGCGCGGCATATCGTTACACCATAACGAACAAGGGAGAAGTGACGTATTCATACAGAAATGTGGCCAAGAGCCTTGGGTATGTGTATTCTGCCGTTTGTGTCGCCTCGCGTGATGTCAGCTACACGAATAACCGCACCGGAGAGAGCGGGTGCATAACGATCTCGGCCACGGGCGAGTCGGCGGATTACGGATATACGTATTTCGACGAGGAAGCCTGCAGGGAGCAGGCAAAGGGAATAGCCGATGCGGCGCTCGAGGATGCGGTCTACGCGTTCGCATCCAAGTACTTTGGCGTGGCCACGTGTAAGGTCACTATGTCATACACCGATGAATACACCTCCAAGAATAAGTCCGTGGACTACAGCGCCACCGCATACGCGGACGGGGAATCCTACAATTCGTCGACGGCAGCGGCGTGCGCAGCGGCATACAGCTCGGCGGTGTCGCTGGCATCTGCGGGAGAAGCCGCCCTCGACGATGAGGTTTACTATAAGGCGGAATCTTCCTGCACCGTGAAGCTGGCGTATACGGACAGCTATACGGGGTCGGCCGTAGAATCGTCGTACACGGGCGCCGGGGCCGTGGCCACAGACGACGAGTCTTCGGAAGGACTGATGTCTGAGGCCAGGGGTGACGCACTTTAATTATGCCGCTTCCATGTCAGACGCGGCCAAAAATGAGCTTGGAAAGGTCAGGTACTATACCGCGTCGGCCGGCTGCTGCCGGGTGCTTTCCGGACGTGATGAGTTTACGGATGAGGATGTGAGTTTTTCGTACACAGGGGAGGTCTACACGGCGAAGGGAGTTTCTTCGGAAAGTGAAACGCTCTCGGAGGTCGTCGGACTTGCCCGCAGTGACGCGCTGGAACTGGCGGAGAGAGGCTGCGCGCAGAAGTCGCTGGAGCGTATTTACCATGCCGTTGCTGAGGGGAGGACGGAGCTCTCGTTTTATGATGGATACGAAGAGTCCAAAAAGGTACTCTCGTTTTCGGCAGAGGGCGAGTGTGAGAGCCTTGACTCGGCGGCGATTTCGGCCGATACAGCCTCGGAGCGCGCGGCGGAGAAGGTGATTTATGATATGGAGGCCACGCGAGGCATTTTGGAGCAGCAGGTCTTCTATACCGCGGGTGTGACCTGTGATGGAGAAGTTCGCTGCTACGACATTCTGCGGGATGAGGAAATCGCAGAGAAGGTTACGGGATGCGGTGAGGCGAAGTGCCTTGGAGGCATCGAATATACCCGGAGTCTGGCGCAGGATGCCGCGTATGCGGATTTCTATGAACAGGGAAGAGGGATTTGCGACAGATTGGCGAGTGAATATTATGTAAACTACTCGCACAGCTATACATACCTCTATGCAGAAAACAGTCCCGGGGCACGGGAGTACGTCGGGGATGACTCTGTGGCGGCGGGAGAGGACGCGGGCGGAGCCGGCTCCGCGGATGAGACGACAGCCTCGGACGAAAGCGGCATTTCGGGGGCCTCCGGCTCCGCGGACGAGGCCGCGGCTTCGGACGAAAGTGGGATTTCGGGTGCCTCCGGCTCAGCAGATGAGTCTATAGAACCGTCCGGAGACGGGACTGCAGAGGGGACTCCGGAATGCGCTGATGGCTCCGTGGAATTTGCTGATGACGCCCAGCAGGGCACGACAGAAGGAACCCAGTCGAACACAGATGACGACACTCCCCAGAGCGTAGATGAAAACATTCAGCAGAACGCGGAGGATGAATCTCAGCAGAACGCGGAGGGTGAATCTCAGCAGAACGCGGAGGGTGAATCTCAGCAGGACACGACTGGTGATACCCCTCAGAGCACGACGGCAGAGACCCCTCAGAGCACGACGGCAGAGACCCTTCAGAGCGCGACCGGCGAAGGTGCTTCGGCCGGATCCAATGCGAAGACTCTTAAAGTCGGAGATGTCATAAAGGTTGGAAAAGCCAGGTATAAGGTAACCTCTGTGGATCCCGAATCGCCTGCGGTGGCGTATAAAAAGCCCACCGTTGCCAAAGGTTCGCTAAAAAAGGTGGTAATCCCTGCCTCGGTGACCAGTGGCGGAGTCAGGTATAAGGTGACCTCCGTATGCGCCCGTGCGTGCCGCGGGTATAGGAAGCTTAAGAAGGTCGTAATAGGAAAGAACGTGAAGAGTATCGGTAAGAAGGCCTTCGCGGACTGCGGAGCCCTTAAGAGCGTGAAGGTGAAGTCCAACGTGCTTACCAGGGTTCGTAAAAATGCCTTTGCCAATGACCGGTCCCTGAAGACGCTGGTGCTCTCCCGAAAGAAGTTCGGATCTACCAGAGGGGTGCTTCAGACGTCCATAGAGGCTTCCGGCGCGGGGTGTGTGAGGGTCAAAAAGGCCGGAGTGGCCAAAACATTTTGCCTTTTCATTTCCCTTTGAGTATGTTATAATACCCCATGCTTTTAAGTGTCGTTTTCGAACGCATAATAACAATAGGCAGGAGGCTTTTATTATGAAGCATATTAAGACTTTAAAGACCAGGAAACTTCAGAACACAGTAAAGAAGGGCGGATGCGGCGAGTGCCAGACATCATGTCAGTCTGCCTGCAAGACGTCTTGCACGGTAGGAAATCAGAGCTGCGAGAACAGATAATTACGACCTCTGTTGTGAGAATTGTAAGATAAGACATCTAATGGGCAGCGGCTTGTCCCGGTATATTGTATACCGGTGCAGGCCGTTGCCTTTGAGTGCGTATAATGATACATAGATTTAAAAATAACGGATATAACATAGTCCTGGACGTGAATTCCGGATCGGTTCACAGCGTCGACGAATTGGCGTACGATGCCATAGGCCTTAAGGAGAATCACTCCACGGAGGAAACTGTAAAAGCCCTCTCCGACAGGTACGACCGCGATGAAATACTGGAGGTCTGTTCGGAGATTGACGAGCTCGCGGAGGGCGGGGAGCTCTATACGGAAGATACTTATAAGGTTCCCGTAGGCGCATTTACCGCCTCGCATAAGCCCGTGGTTAAGGCTCTTTGCCTCCACATTGCACACGACTGCAACCTGGCATGCAGGTACTGCTTCGCGTCCGAGGGAGAGTACCACGGCGAGAGGGCCCTCATGAGCTTTGAGGTCGGTAAGGCGGCCCTCGACTACCTGGTGGCCAATTCCGGCAGCAGGCATAATCTCGAGGTCGACTTCTTCGGAGGCGAGCCCCTTCTTAACTTCGACGTGGTTAAACAGCTTGTCGAATACGGTCGTTCCATAGAGAATGAACACGACAAGAGGTTCAGGTTCACTCTTACCACGAACGGCGTCAAGCTCGACGATGACATAATGGAGTTTGCCAATAAGGAAATGGCGAACCTCGTGCTTAGTATTGACGGCCGCAAGGAAGTTCACGACCATATGCGTCCCTTCAGGGGCGGGCAGGGCAGCTACGACATGATACTGCCCAAGTTCAAGAAAGCGGCGGAGTCGCGCAATCAGACCGACTACTACGTCAGAGGCACCTATACCCACTTTAACAAGGATTTCTCCAACGACGTGCTGCACCTGGCCGACCAGGGCTTCGAGCAGATTTCGGTAGAGCCGGTAGTGGCGCTGCCTACCGAGGAGTACGCTCTGAAGGAGGAGGACCTGCCTCAGCTTTTCGAGGAGTACGACAGGCTCGCGGCGGAAATGCTTAAGAGAAATAGTGAAGGAAGGGGTTTTAATTTCTTCCACTTTATGATAGATTTAGAAGGCGGTCCGTGTGTATATAAGCGCTTGTCGGGCTGTGGATCGGGTACCGAATACCTGGCCGTCACCCCCTGGGGTGACCTCTATCCCTGCCATCAGTTCGTGGGTAACGAGGAGTTCCTCATGGGCAATGTCTTCGACGGCATAACCAGGCAGGATATAAGGGATGAGTTTGCGGCATGTAATGTCTACTCCAAGCCCGGATGTCAGGACTGCTTCGCCAAGTTCTACTGCAGCGGAGGATGCGCGGCGAACTCATATAATTTCACTAAGGATGTAAACGGCGCCTACGAGATAGGCTGCGAGCTCCAGAAGAAACGCGTGGAGTGCGCGATTATGCTCAAGGTTGCCGAAGAAAACATACATCAGTAACTCAGTAACAAAGAGAGGAAAGTAAGATGAAAAAGGGGAAAGCGTCCTTAATACTCGTAATATTCCTCGCAGCGGCCATTGCCGTATGTGGATTCGGAGTATTTGTATTACAGGAAACTAACAATGAAGGAAAAATGGGGCTTAGCCTGGGTCTGGATTTGGCCGGTGGTGTTTCTATTACCTATCAGGCGGAGGGAGATCCTTCCACGGAGGATATGGAGGATACCATCTTCAAGCTCCAGCAGCGTATTGAAGATGAGACGGGCAGCACCGAGGTGTCCGTATACCAGGTCGGCGATGACCGTATTTCGGTGGAGATTCCGGGCGTCACGGACGCCAATGAAATCCTCGAGCAGCTCGGTGAGCCGGGTACACTCGAGATTCAGGATTCCGAGGGCAATGTCATTATCAGTGGTGAGGACATCGCCAGCGCAGAGGCACAGGCCACGCAGGGAGATACCGGAAACACCGAGTATGTTGTTGCTCTTGTGCTGACTGATGAAGGTGCCGAGACATTTGCGGAGTTTACCAGCGAACATGTCAATGAGAGCATGCCTATCTATTATGATGGTGAGATGATATCCAATCCCACTATTAAGGAGGCTATAACCGGCGGCGAGTGCGTTATTGATGGAATGGAGTCTTACGAGGCCGCTGAGGAACTCGCCAGCTACATTCGTATCGGTTCTCTTTCCGTAACGCTTACGGAGCTGCAGTCCGAGGTCGTTTCGGCTCAGCTGGGTACTGACGCCCTTTCTACCGCAATCATAGCAGCGGGCATCGGTCTTATTATCGTCATGATTCTCATGATGGCAGTATACTGGGTTCCCGGTATCGTGGCCTCGCTCGCGCTGGTGTTCTACACGGGACTGGTTATATCCTGCATGTATCTGTTCAATATCACCCTTACCCTTCCGGGTATCGCCGGTGTTATTCTTTCAATCGGTATGGCGGTGGATGCTAACGTTATTATCTATGCTCGTATCCGAGAGGAGCTGGCCACCGATAAGGCGGTTAAGACCGCGATTGACATAGGTTTCGTTAAGGCCCGTTCCGCCATCCTCGATGGTAACGTGACCACCTTCATCGCTGCGGTAGTCCTTATGGCGATGGGTACCGGTACCGTTAAGGGCTTTGCTTACACGCTTGCCATCGGTATTGTATTGTCCATGTTTACCGCGCTCTTCGTATCGCACTGGCTCATGAGGGCGGTGTATGCGCTCGGTTGCCGTGATATTAAGTTCTACGGTAAGAAGAAGGAGCAGAAGACCGTGGCATTCCTGAAGAGGAAGCCTGTATTCTTCCTGATTTCACTCGCTGTTATCGTTGCCGGCTTCGTAGCCATGGGAGTTCATTCTTCGCAGGGCGACAGGGCGCTTCAGTACAGCCTTGAGTTCGTAGGCGGTACATCCACGCAGGCCGACTTCGGCAAGGACTACACCATCGAGGAAATCGAGGATACCATCGTTCCTGTGGTTTCCGAGGTTACGGGTGACAATGACATCACCACCCAGAAGGTTCAGGATTCGACCGAGATTATTATCAAGACCAGAGAGCTTGACCTCGAAGAGAGAGAGGCGCTCGCGGCAGCTCTTAATGAGAACTTCGGAATAGACGAGGACGGAATCACGACTGAGTCCATCTCCTCCACCATCAGTTCCGAGATGAGGACCAATACCATCCAGGCTATCGTAGTGGCGGTAATCCTCATGCTGATTTACATCTGGATCAGGTTTAAGGACCTTCGCTTCGGTTCGGCCGCAGTGCTCGCCCTTATCCATGACGTTTTGGTAGTGCTTACGTTCTATGCCATTGCCAGACTTACGGTGTCGACCACCTTCATCGCCTGCATGCTTACCATAGTCGGTTACTCGATTAACGCGACGATCGTTATCTTCGACCGTATACGTGAGAACAATCACGGCCTTCGCACGAAGGAGGAGCTCGAGGAGATGGTTAACACATCCATCACCCAGACCCTTACGCGTTCCATCTACACGTCTCTGACCACCTTCATCATGGTGGCGGTTATGTACGGCCTGTGCGTAGAGTCCATTAAGCTCTTCGCCCTGCCTCTGATGGTAGGTATCCTCTGCGGTGCATATTCTTCGGTTTGCATCACGGGTGCTCTGTGGTACGTATTCAAGACCAGGATTGGAAAGAAGCGCGTTCAGTAACAGCGCTCATAAAAGAAGAGATAAAGAAAGCTCTCCGGAATGTTCCGGAGAGCTTTTTTGATAGCTTTGATTTCGTTGAGGGAGGCTTCTAACGGCCTCGGTTTTTACTGCCTCCTTATTGAGTCGAGCACTCGCTTCCTCTGGCCGGCAATGTGCATCTGGACCGCCAGCTCGACGGAGTCCTTATCGCGCAGCTCGATGCCCTCGAAGATCTTCCTGTGTTCGGTGATGAGCCTGGGATAGGCGTCTGTGTCCTTGAGGTACTCGAAGCGGTAGCGGTACATCTGCTGGCGAAGGTTGCTTACGATTCCCATGAACTTGTCGTTTCCGGTGGAAGCGTATATGCAGTCGTGAAATGCCTAGTCGAGCTCGGAGAGCGTCTTGAGGTCCTTGCCGTCGTTGACGGCCTTCTCGAAGGTCATCATCGCCTTCCGCATGTTGTCGAGGTCGGTGGTGCTCCTGTGGTCGCAGGAGAGTCTTACTGCCAGAGCCTCCAGCGCCGAACGAATCTGCAACACGTCGTCCATGTCTTTCTGGGTGAGCTTGGCGACCTTCGCGCCGCGACCGGGCCTGAAGATAACCAGTCCCTCTGTGGCCAACATGTGTATGGCCTCGCGCACGGGGGTGCGGCTTACGCCAAGCTTCTCGGCCAGATGGACCTCCATGAGCCTGGTGCCCGGCGGAAGCTCCTCCTTGAGGATGGATTCGCGAAGCTTCAGGTAAACCACGTCGCGCAGAGGCATGAAGCTCTCGCCCTTAGAGTTTTTATATTGGAATTCTGTCATTCGTATTCTCCCGAATTAAAATAGTTCGAAATTCTGTGTACGGATTTTAGTACAATCCGCATTGTAATATGAACTAATTACATTGTCAATACATGATGAAAAGTTGTGATAAAAAAATGTAAATCGGGTATTAATTTTCTCATGCCTAATGCCGATAAAGGAAATGTAATAGAATGTCTGCCTGCATGGACGCAGGCGCCAGTTGTACCAAGGAGGGTTTGTTATGGGAATTAACAACATTGCGGATATAACAAGCGCATACAGTTATCAAACCGGCCTTTCCAAGGGATCTGGACCTAAGGATGCTCCGCCGATTCCACCGGCAGAGGAGAAGGTTTCAGGTTTTGAAGAGACAGCCGCTGTGTTTGAGCGCAGTAACGCTGAGTATCCCGAATCGCAGAAGCAGGGTGCCCTTCCTCCCACTCCGCCCATTGGCGGTCTTGAAGAGGCTATGGCCCCGAAGAAAGAGCCTGAGGGCCATGTGCCCGAGGACGTTCAGCTTCCTCCTCCCGGGGATGACGCGCAGAAGGGTGCGTTTCCTCCTCCTCCCAAGCCCGTCGATGAAAACGGACAGGCAATCGGTGCCGTCGACGAGGGCGTAGTAGCCTCCGTTGTCGAGGAAACCGAAGAGGAAGTAGAGGACACCACTGATGTGGCCGCTATGACCGAGGAGAAGAGGGCGGAGCTTGTTAAGCAGCTCCAGAACGAGGCTCAGGCAAGAGCGCAGCAGATCGTCGACATGGTTCGCGAGACGCTGGGCATGCAGATCGATCACACGAAGTCCATCGGAGAGCTTCTGGGCGAGGCCGTTGAAGAGGCCAAGGCTCAGGGCGTGGATGGTACCGAGGCGACGGCGCAGTCCGACGAGGACGATTACTGGGGCGTTGAGCAGACGGCTCAGAGGATTGTCGACTTCGCCAAGACACTCGCCGGTGGAAACACCGAGTACGCCAGCGAGCTTCTCGAGGCCTTTAAGGAGGGCTATTCCCAGGCCGAGGAGAGCTTCGGCGGAGAGCTTCCCCAGGTTTCGAAAGATACCTATGACAGGGTTATCGAACTGTTCGATGAGTGGACAGGTTCTACTTCGGAGTGAGGCTGGATTGAACTGTTTGGAGGGACGGCCTTGGGCTGTCCCTCCCTCTGATTTTGGTAATTGGGGCTGGGGTGTTATGTAAATTTTTTATGTAAATTTACTATAGTCTAAAGCCCATAGATGGTGTATACTTTTTAGGTAGTATACACAAAATACATGGAGTATGTAATTTTCTAAGAGGTGGGAGACATGAGAACTATTGCAAGGTCTTTAATGATTTGCAGTCTGGTTGTGATATCAGCATTTACGGGGCTTTTGGTTATTAACCATTTCCTTCCCGGTAATCGATTCATGCCGGACTGGCTTATGGAGGCTTCCGATGCCACTACCGATTCAGAGGAGATAGCGTCTAATGCTATGTCTGCAGTGGACAGGGAGAGCCTTTTCTCATTCATCACGGAGGAGGACCTCGACGCCGAAGTCCTCGATCTTAAGGACATCGAGCCTCCCGTGGAGATTTCCGAACCCACCAGCATTTGTTTTTCCGCAGACGTAACCGAGGGGCAGGACGTTTACCTGCTTCACTACGATGGCACCACATGGGAGACCATTTATCCCGATAAGGTAGAGGATGGATATATCACCGCTACCTTTACCAGTCTTTCTCCCGTAGCAGTCCTTTCGGGCGCCACCGCCAGCGGCGATGCCACTCAGCCGGCGGAGGTACAGGAGCCTGAAGCCGAGGCTGTTCCCGAGGAAGAGACTCAGGATGCCGAAGCCGTTGAGGAGGATTCCTCCGTGGCAGAGGCAGACGAAGAGGCCGGGGACGACGATGCTGATTCCGACGACGCCGACTCCGAAGGGGAGGAAGAGAGCGATTCGAAGGACGATTCCTCCGCAGCGACCGCTTCCGATGCCGATTCCGATGACGAACAGGCTAATGAAAATGACGATGATTCCGATATAGATACAGAAGAGGTGGAGAATGCGGACGACGAGCTCGTCGATGACGAAAAAGACGACGCGGATCCCGATAAGACCGACCTCACGAGCATTGTTGCCGAGAACGTGAGTACCGAAGAGGGTGCCGCTTCTCCCGCGGTTAGCGTATACGCCGGATCCACGCTTCTTACAGAGGGCACAGATTACGAGCTTTCCTATTATGACAGCGACCTTTCCGAGATTTCCGCATCCGACCTCGACGAGGACGGAGTTTACCACGTGAAGGCCTCGGGCGAAGGCGATTACATCGGCGCATTGGCGGCCACCTTTACCGTCACCAAGCTTACGGCTTTTGCCACCGAGCTTCCGGAGCTTACGAGCGTGATCGTGGACGAGGACCAGAATCTTACGAGCGACTCCACATCTCTGGATGTGACATATGAGGGCGAAATTAAAGATACCGATGGAAACACCATTTCGTCGGTGACCGTGTCCGTTGACGACGGATCGTCGGCCACGACGGATTCATCCGGACTCTTCAGCCTGGAGGATCTTTCCACCGGCACACATACTGTAACATTCACGAGGAACGCCACGCAGATAGCTGTGGTTTCCCTCACGGCACCGACCAGTTCCTTCTCGGTATCGGGATCGGAGAGCTACCGCGACGCGGGATTCACGCTCAGCTATGCGGCGACGCTCTACGGATCCGAGACTACCGGAACTATTGTAGTTCACTTTACGGGTGTGATAGACGAGAGCATCCTGGGAACTTCGGCGACCACCACCACGGACGATGACTCGGATTCGTCGACGGACGATACCGACACCACCGAGGACGATTCGGATAGCGACAGCGGCAGCGACTCCGACAGTGACAGCGACAGTGATTCCGACAGTGACAGCGACAGCGATTCCGGCAGCGGTAGCAGCAGCTCGTCCAAGTCATCGGGATCTTCGAGCTCGAGCAGCTCGTCGGCATCATCGCCGACTACGGGCGACCACGTTAGCATACTGCTTCCCATATTGCTGGCCCTTTTGGGAGTAAACATCATGGGAATTGGATTTATCAAGCGCAACGAGGACTAGGGCGGATTTAGAGCAGATTCAGAGTTTAATCATCGACCGGGGCACACCGCCCCGGAAGATGTGGTTTTACAGTGGGACGTATTGGAAGGATACCACTTTTTATATAAGCTTAGGCAGGGAGTGACGCTTATGAGTAGGAAAAAGATATCAAAAAGGATTTTGACAGCTTTTTTGGCCGTTGTTACGGCCGTGACCATGTTGGTCCCGTACGAATATTACTACGGGGCTCTTCGTGTATATGCAGACACCACTTACGATATAAGTGATGCGACGGTCTCCATAACGTCCGCCACCGAGGTCACGTATACCGGCGCCCAACAGACGGCGAGCGTAAGCGTTACATACTCGACCGATTCGGGCGATACTGCCATTCCTTCCGAAAACTACACTATCTACTATCTTATGGATGGTGAGGACACAGCCTACACCTATGCACTCGATGCGGGTACCTATTATGTGTACGCCGTGGGCACGGGCAACGGATCCGGTACATCCGAATACTGCGACGACACCTTCGTTATCGATCCCAAGTCTTTAAGCAGCGATACCATAAGTGTGGTATACGATTCCCTGAGCTTTGACTATGGCGATACAGATACCGTACCCGAGTTCACCATAACCGACACGGGGATTACGGGCAACTATACTCTGGAAGAGGGAACAGACTACGAGGTGGCATATACCAACAGCTCGGGCACCACGGTTTCCGCTTCGTCCATCAGCGCGGTGGGCACCTACTATGTGACCATAACAGGAGAGGGGAATTACACGGGAACGCTTACCTATTCGTTCACCATTTCCAAGGCTTCGCTCTCTAACTTTACGGTAGCAGCAGAGAATGCTCCCTATATCTATACGGGCAGCGCCATCACGCCGACCCTCTCATTTACCAAAAACAGCAGCCAGTACCAGCTGGCACAGGACACCGACTATACGGTTCAGTATTATTACGGTTCCTATGAGGAGCAGGACAACGGTACCTACAAGCTCACCTGGACCGCCACGGATACTGTTAAGGAAATCGGCCCCTACTACGCCATTGTGACCGGCAAGGGAAACTATTCGGGCACTTCTCAGACGGAGACCTTCTACGTGGCGTACGACCTTACGGAGTGCACGCTTACCTATACCGCGGAGACGTTTACCTATAACGGCGCTGCGCAGACTCTCAGCAATGTGGTAGTTACGGCGAACATTGACGGCACGGCCACGGTCGTTCCGGAGACGGAGAACGGCGTCGCTAACTACACCATCACATACAGCAATAACGTGAATGCCGGAACCGCCACCATGACCATCACGGGTCACAATCAGTATTCCGGTACCATTTCCGCCAGCTATCAGATTCAGGCGATAGACCTCCTGGATGTCTCGGGGCTTACCATAACCCTCGGCAGCGCAGATGTGTCTACGGATGACGATGATGCCTATACCACCGAGTACGACAGCAATGCCAAAAAGCCTGCCGTTACTCTTACTGTGCCCGCTTCTTACTATTCCTCGTCCTCGTCCGATAAGTCGCTCACCCTGAGCTCAGACTACACCGTTTCGTACGTGGACAACACGGACGCGGGAGTAGCGGATGTCTACATCAAGGGTACCGGCAACTACAAGGGAACCATCATCAGGCACTTCACCATTGAGCCCTACGACATTTCTACGTCGGGCTCCGGAGTGAATGCGTCCATAGACGACCAGGCCTATACCGGCTATGTGATTACGCCTGAAGACTACGACATGTTTACAATTGTCGATAACACCTCCAACAGCAATACGCTGGTTGGCGGGACCGACTATGTAATAAGCGGATATCCCTACAACACCGATGGCACTACCCCCGATAACCTTACGGCGGGAACAGATACCGGCGTCGTTCAGATTTCCGGTACGGGGAACTACGAGGGTGACCTGAGCGTGAACTTTGACATATGCAACAGCATAAAGACGGCCACCATCACATTGGATTCCGACTATGATCTTACCTATACTTCGGGTTCCATCGAGCCTCCTGTGGACTCGGTTACCCTGAACGGAGCTACGCTCACTGAGGGTACTGATTACACTGTTTCCTACTCGAATAACGTGGATGTGGGAACCGCGACGGTAACCGTTTCCGGAACGGGCGCTTTCACCGGTAAAGCCACCACCACGTTCGAGATTACGCAAAGGAGTATCGATACTTCCGCCTCGACCACATCGGGATCGTTCGTAGTGGACAGCGTTTCCGGCCTGGTGGCTTACGGGGAAGAATACTCCGTAACCACTCCCTATTACTACAATTCCGGC
>JAILKW010000094.1 GCA_024693455.1 Lachnospiraceae bacterium | reverse complement strand
ACTGTTTACGCTAAGCTTTATGTTGAAAATTCCAAAGATGCACTTGGTGTAAAAGATACTTACGTGCCTATAGCATATGCTGCAACTGCAGAAAACAAGATAACACTTACAGGCATTGCAAACGATGCAGCAAATATACTCGCAGGTGCAAGCACTACAGCCAATGTAAGCGCTACCGATACGGCTACAGTACTTACCGTTTCATCTTCAAACGAGTCAGTTGCAACAGCAACACTTGTAAACGGCATTCTTACCATTACCGGACGCAGCGCAGGTACTGCCCTTATCACAGTAAAAGGTACTTCACAGACCAGCGGATATTCAAATCCCGAATCAAAGTCTATAGCTGTTACCGTTACTGCTCCTTCATTAAAGAGTGCAACCATCACTCCTGTTAAGAAGAATGTTAAGGTTAAGAAATTCAAAAAAGCCGATAAGAAGGTAATGACTGTTAAGGTTAAGGGTTCAACAGGAAAGATCACAGTAACCAACAAGTCAAAGAAGGCTCTTAAGAAGTATGTAAAGACCGTTGTATCAGGCCGCAAGATTGCCATCACCTTAAGAAAGGGCGCTAAAGCAGGCACATACAAGATCAAGGTTACGGTTGCTGCAAGCGGATCATACAAAAAGACCACAAAGACAGTAAAGATCAAAGTATCTTAAATACGATCATAATAAACCTCCTCTAAATATAAAAATAAAGGGTTTGTCCGATATCGGACAAACCCTTTATTTAATTTATATTTTGGTAATATCAATAAGATTAAGCTTCTCAATCTCACTTTCCATACTTTCCGCAAGTGCAGATGCCGTATCAAGTGATGTTATACAATATACCCCGGTCTCTATGGCATTTCTTCGTATGAGGAAACCGTCTCTCCTCTTATCTCCGTGCCCCTGAGTGGGCGTATCTATAACAAGGTCTATCTTATGTCCTATTATAAGATCCATTACATTGGGGGATTCCTGGGTTATCTTATTAACCCGCAGGGCATCAACTCCGTTTTGCTGCAGATACTTTGCCGTAGACCTTGTGGCGTATATCTTGTATCCCAAAGCCGCGAATCTCTTTGCAACACCAACTGACTCCGGTTTGTCTTTATCACTTACCGTCATTATCATCTGCTTATGCTTTGGAAGTCTGATACCGGCTCCCAGGAAAGCCTTATATAAAGCCTCGTCAAAGCTTTTACCTATTCCGAGACATTCCCCGGTAGACTTCATCTCAGGTCCCAGTGATATCTCCGCACCTCTTAATTTTTCGAAGGAGAAAACAGGCATCTTTATCGCTATATATTCAGCCTCAGGTGCAAGACCGGGTGTATACCCCATATCTTTTATTGATGTGCCAAGTATTACCCTTGTTGCCAGATCAACTATCGGTATACCGGTAACCTTACTGATATAGGGAACCGTTCTTGAAGATCTGGGATTTACCTCAATAACATATACATCCTCACCCATCGCTATGAACTGAATATTTATAAGTCCTTTAACATGAAGCTCTCTGGCAAGTTTTGCTGTATAATCAGCTATCTTCTCTTTAACCTTATCTCCTATGGTAGGCGCGGGATAAACCGAAATACTGTCTCCCGAATGAACTCCGGTTCTTTCGATATGTTCCATAATTCCGGGGATCAATATATCCTCACCGTCACAAACCGCATCAACCTCGATTTCCTTACCCTGAAGGTATTTATCAACCAATATGGGATGATCCTGGGCTATCCTGTTGATGATCTCCATAAATTCATCCACTTCATCATCATTCCAGGCTATCTGCATACCCTGACCGCCAAGAACATACGAAGGTCTTACCAGTACCGGGTATCCCAATCTGTTGGCAACCTCTTTTGCTTCCTGTGCGGTATATACCGTACCTCCTGCTGCCCTGGGTATCCCTGTTTTTTCAAGAACCTCATCAAAAAGTTCTCTGTCCTCTGCCCTGTCAACATCCTTCGCATCTGTTCCAAGGATGGGAACACCCATCTTCATAAGAGCTTCCGTAAGCTTGATCGCCGTCTGTCCGCCGAACTGTACTACCGCACCGTCGGGCTTTTCTATGTCTACGATACTTCTGACATCTTCAGGTGTAAGGGGTTCAAAATACAGCTTATCCGCTATGTCAAAATCCGTACTTACTGTTTCGGGATTGTTATTGATAATGACTGTCTCATAGCCCTCTTTTGAAAAAGCAAAGGTACTGTGAACGGAACAATAATCGAATTCTATACCCTGACCTATTCTTATGGGACCGGAACCCAGAACAAGAACCTTTTTTCGGTCGGTATTGCCCTCCGCCTCATTCTCACTTCCGTAAACCGAATAATAATAAGGTGTCTCCGCAGCAAATTCCGCAGCACAGGTATCAACCATCTTGTAAGAGGCGATTATCCCGTTTGACACGCGCATCTGCCTTATCTCATCTTCGGATCTGCCGGTTAATTGTGAGATCACATTATCCGGGAATCCTATCCTCTTTGCCTCTGCCAAAAGCTCCGGAGTCAGTTCTCCGTCTTTAAGGCTGCTTTCCATTTCCGTAAGGATCGCTATCTTATCGATAAACCATATATCAATGCCGGTTATATCGTGTATCTTCTGCTGATCTATTCCACGTCTTATTGCCTCGGCTATACGATAAATCCTCTGATCATCCACTATCTCAAGTTCCGAAACAAGTTCTTCTTTTGAAAGTCCGGAAAAATCTATACTTAGAAGGCTGTCTACATGCTGCTCGAGTGATCTTATGGCTTTCATAAGAGCGCCTTCGAAATTATCGCAGATACTCATAACCTCTCCGGTCGCCTTCATCTGCGTTGTCAGCGTACGCTTTGCGGTAAGAAATTTATCAAAGGGAAGCCTTGGTATCTTTACAACGCAATAATCAAGCATCGGTTCAAAAGATGCATAGGTTTTACCCGTTATCGCATTTTTTATCTCATCCAGGGTCATTCCAAGTGCTATTTTGGCAGCGACCTTTGCGATAGGATACCCCGTAGCCTTTGATGCAAGAGCAGACGAGCGGCTTACACGGGGATTAACCTCAATAACACAGTATTCAAAAGAATCGGGATTAAGAGCATACTGTACATTGCAGCCTCCTGTTATCCCAAGCTCGGTAATGATATTAAGAGCCGAACTTCTGAGCATCTGGTATTCCTTGTCTCCTAACGTTTGTGATGGAGCTACGACTATGGAATCTCCTGTATGTACTCCCACGGGATCAAGATTTTCCATGTTACAGACCGTGATGCAATTGCCTGCTCCGTCACGCATCACCTCATACTCTATTTCCTTCCAGCCTGCTATGCATCTTTCGACCAAAACCTCATGTACTCTCGAAAGCCGAAGTCCCCCTGCAAGTATATCGCGAAGTTCAGTCTCGTCGTGAGCTATTCCTCCTCCGCTGCCTCCTAAGGTATAAGCCGGACGAAGCACCACCGGATAACCTATGGTATTGGTAAATTTAACTCCGTCTTCCACGTTTTTTACAACAAGTGAAGCCGCAACCGGTTCACCTATCTTTTCCATGGCATCCTTAAATTCCTGTCTGTCCTCGGCTCTTCTTATGGTAACGGCATTGGCTCCGAGAAGCTTGATACCGTGTTCTTCGAGAAATCCCGACTCTTCAAGCTCCATACCGAGGTTAAGTCCCGCCTGTCCTCCAAGATTTGAAAGAACTCCGTCCGGACGTTCTTTAAGGATGATCTTTTCAAGAACCGAAAGGGTAAGAGGCTCTATATAAACCTCGTCAGCTATCTCCTTATCGGTCATGATCGTTGCCGGATTTGAATTGACAAGAACAACCTCAACCCCCTCTTCTTTAAGGGAACGACAGGCCTGTGTCCCGGCATAATCAAACTCTGCAGCCTGTCCTATAACTATCGGACCCGATCCTATAACAAGGACCTTTTTAATACTTTTATCTTTAGGCATTTTCAGTTCCCTCCATCATTCCAAGAAATCTGTCAAAAAGATATCCGCTGTCGCAAGGTCCCGGCGAAGCTTCCGGATGAAACTGAACCGTAAATATCCTCTTTCCTATATAATCAAGTCCTTCGTTTGTTCCGTCATTAACATTTTCAAATGCACTCTTTGCAATATTCGGATCCAAAGTAGACGTATCAACCGCATATCCGTGATTTTGGGATGTGATGTAAACCCTTCCGGTCTCTAAATCCCTGACAGGATGATTCCCGCCTCTGTGTCCGTATTTTAATTTGTAGGTATCGGCGCCTGTTGCAAGTGCCATCAGCTGATGTCCGAGACAAATCGCAAAGATCGGAACATTACTCTCATAAAGTTTTTTAACCTCAGGGATTATTCCCTCACAATCCTTTGGATCTCCCGGCCCGTTTGAAAGCATTATACCGTCAGGATCCGACCCGAGTATTTCATCGGCCTTTGTCCATGCAGGATAGATCGTAACATCACAGCCCCTGTCATTTAAGCTTTTGGCAATATTCTTTTTCATTCCGAAATCCAAAAGCGCGATCCTTTTTCCATTGCCCTTCCATCTTGTCTTTTCCGGAACAGTAACCCGGCTTACCACATCACCTGTTTTATACGCCGCTATCTTTTGCAAAAGCTCATTGATATCCGACGGCTCGTTTACGGTTATCATGCCGTTCATGGTACCCTTATCCCTAAGTCTTTTGGTAAGGGAACGGGTATCTATACCACAGATACCCGGAACTCCCTGAGTTTCCAAAAACTCCGAAAGGCTTCCTTCGCTGCGAAAATTGCTGTGAACCCTTGAAAGTTCCCTTACAATATAACCGCTTACATAGGATTGCCCGGATTCCATATCGGGTGTAACACCGTAGTTTCCTATCAGAGGATAAGTCATGCACACCGCCTGACCTGCATAAGAAGGATCCGTAAGAACCTCCAGATAACCGGTCATAGATGTGTTGAACACTATCTCACTGATCATATCGCGTTTGGCACCTATATGCTTACCGCAAAAAATAGTTCCGTCTTCAAGAATAAGCCATGCTTTCATTTTAACAACTCCTTTATTACCCGTTGTTTTTGTTACTGAAAATACTTAACTCCGCTTTCAAAAAGCTTCATATCTTTTTCTCCGTAGATGTTCATAGAGATGTTTTCTCCGCAACGCTCACTATGACACATCTTTCCATAGATCCTTCCGTCTTCACTTGTAATACCTTCTATTGCGAGGTAGGAACCGTTGATATTCCACTCTTCGTCCATCGACGCATTACCCTCGGGATCCGTATACATTGTTGCTATCTGACCGTTCTTCCTGAGAATCTTTTGCCAGTTTTCATCACATACGAATCTACCCTCTCCATGGGAAGCAGGTACAGCATATATGCTGTCTACCGGTGCAAGAGCAAGCCATGGTGACTTATTCGATACAACTCTTGTATAAGCCATCTTACTTATATGTCTGCCTATCGTATTATAGGTAAGTGTAGGAGAATCCTCCTTCTGCTCTGTTATCTTTCCGTAAGGAAGAAGTCCCAGTTTTATAAGTGACTGGAATCCGTTACATATACCAAGGATGAGTCCGTCTCTGTCAAGCAGTCTGCCAACGGCATCGCGAAGCTTTTCGTTTCTGAAAGCGGATGCGATAAACTTAGCCGATCCTTCAGGTTCATCACCGGCCGAGAAACCGCCCGGGAACATTATCATCTGAGATGCGTCTATCTCCTTTGCAAACTCGTTTACGGATTCTTTTATATCGGACTCGTTTCTGTTTCTTAGAACCCGTACAACCGGTTCTGCTCCGGCAAGTGCAAAAGACTTCGCTGAATCGTATTCACAGTTGGTTCCCGGGAATACGGGAATAAATACCTTGGGTTTAGCAACCTTCTCCTTACACACATAAATATTTTTTTCTTCATAAGGAGTAAATCTTACATCTGATTTATCATCTGTAGACTTTGTGGCAAATACACCCTCAAGTGTTCCCTTCCATGCCTCAAGAACCTCATCAAAATCAGCTTCATAAGGTCCGTATGTAAATTTATTGTTGTCTGTAACCTCTGCCACTACGGAAACGAAATCAGAAAGTCCGGCTTCGGACACAGTCTTTTCAACGCTCTTAATAAGTTCTGCGTGAACCTCCGCAACTATCGAACCTGTCTGCGGTCCCAGCAGCATTCTCTGTGAAGCTCTTTCTTTGTCAAAGCTGACACCGAACCCGTTACCGAATGCCATCTTGCAAACAGCAGGTGCGACACCGTACATATCGGGAGCATAAGCCGAAAGTATCTTCTTTTCCTTTATCAGCTTATGTACCACATCGTACATCTTCCTTACCTCGGCATAGACCGGAAGATCATATGCGTCTTTGGGTATTGAGAAGAATACAAGTTTATTTCCCGCCGCCTTAAGTTCCGGTGTAATAATATGTGAAACATCCTCAGTATCAACCGCAAACGAAACAAGTGTCGGAGGTACATCTATATCATTAAAGGTACCTGACATGGAATCTTTTCCGCCTATGGAAGGGATCTCATACTGAAGTTGAGCTTCATATGCACCCAAAAGTGCTGCAAAAGGCTGGCTCCATCTGTAAGGATCATCATTCATCCTTCTGAAGTATTCCTGGAAGGTAAGTCTTATCTTTCTTGCATCTCCGCCTGAAGCAACTATCCTTGCCATGGATTCGGTCACTGCATATATTGCTCCGTGATACGGACTCCATGAAGAAAGTTTGGGATCAAAACCGTAAGCCATCATACTTACAGTATCGCATTTTGCCTCACCGACCGGGAGTTTTGCAACCATGGTCTGTGTCTCGGTGGTCTGATATTTACCGCCGAAGGGCATAAATACCGAAGATGCTCCGATCGATCCGTCAAACATCTCAACCAGCCCTTTTTGTGAACATACATTAAGATCCGACATAGTACGAAGCAATGCCTTTTTTGCATCTTTTTCGGCAAGTGCCTCAGCCACCTCTTTAATAACAAATCCCTCAAAAGGATCATCCTTTTTATCGGGAAGCTCCACAGCCACCTCAGTGCTTTGATGAGCGCCGTTCGTATCAAGAAAAGCTCTTGAGATGTCAACTATGGTCTTTCCTCTCCATGTAAGGACGAGTCTGGGATCTTTTGTAACTTTGGCAACTTCAACAGCTTCGAGATTTTCCTCTGCCGCATATTTAAGGAAGGTATTCACATCCTTTTTATCTACAACGACAGCCATTCTCTCCTGTGATTCGGAAATGGCAAGCTCCGTACCGTCAAGTCCCGCATATTTCTTGGGAACCTTATCAAGATCCACTGTAAGACCGGGTGCAAGTTCTCCTATCGCAACCGCTACTCCGCCTGCTCCGAAATCGTTACATTTTTTAATAAGGAAACTAACCTCTTCCCTGCGGAAAAGTCTCTGCAGTTTTCTTTCGGTAGGAGGATTACCCTTTTGAACCTCGGCTCCGCAAAGTTCTGTGGACTGTGTGGTATGGGCCTTGGATGAGCCTGTTGCTCCGCCGATACCGTCTCTTCCCGTTCTTCCGCCGAGGAGGATTATGATATCACCCGGATCGGAATTTAATCTTTGAACCGCGCGCCTTGGTGCAGCTGCCATAACAGCACCTATCTCCATCCTCTTTGCAACATAATCGGGATGATAGATCTCTTTTACGTATCCTGTGGCAAGTCCTATCTGATTACCGTATGAGCTGTATCCTCTTGCCGCCTCTCTTACAAGCTTTTTCTGAGGAAGCTTACCTTCTATTGTTTCCGAATTCGGACGTGTAGGATCTGCTGCTCCTGTAACACGCATTGCCTGGTACACATAGGTACGGCCTGAAAGCGGATCTCTTATCGCTCCTCCGAGACAGGTTGCAGCCCCTCCGAAAGGTTCTATCTCTGTAGGATGGTTATGCGTCTCATTTTTAAAATTCAGAAGCCACTCTTCTTCTTTTCCGTCCACTTCGATCGGAATAACTATGGAGCAGGCATTGATCTCGTCCGATTCCTCCTGGTCAGCCAAAAGGCCTGCTTTTTTAAGCTGTTTCATACCAAGAGTCGCAAGATCCATAAGACAAACAAATTTATCATCTCTGCCCTTATAAAGGATCCTGAAATTATCCAAATATTTTCTGTATGTATCCGAAATCGGACGTTTGTAATATCCCTCATCTATGGAAACAGAGGTAAGTTCAGTTGAAAACGTGGTATGTCTGCAATGATCCGACCAATATGTATCCAAAACCCTGATCTCTGTAATGGTAGGATTACGTTTTTCTTCATTTTTAAAATATGTCTGAATATGGACAAAGTCTGCCAAAGTCATGGCAAGACCCAAAGATTCATAGTATTTTTTAAGCTTTGCTTCACTAAGATCAATGAAACCGTCAATTATCTCAACATCATCCGGCTCATCAAAAACGGGTTCCAAAGATTCCGGCTTTTCATCACCGCATTCACGCGAATCCACCGGATTGATGCAGAATTTTTTAATGGAAGCAAACTCTTCATCCGTTATATCTCCATCTATAACATAAGTAGTGGCGCTTCTTATGATGACATCCCCTTTTTCTCCAAGTAATTTCATGCACTGCTCAGCTGAATCAGCTCTCTGATCAAACTGACCGGGCAGAAATTCTACCGAAAAATGTCTTCCCTTAAACTTCATCTCTCCTTCATATACATCATCAACCGGCGGTTCTGAAAAGACTGTCTTAAGGGCCTTCTTATACACCTCATCGGAAACGTTCTGGGCATCATAGCGGATGAGTATACGCACCCCTTTTACTTTGGATATTCCAAGGTAATGTCTTACCTCATGGCTCATTGACTTCGCCGCAACGGCAAAATCAGGTTTTTTCTCAACATAAACTCTTCTAACTTCTGCCATAATACTCTCCTTTTTGTACGTATTATAATTACGAATTCATAAGGAAGATCTATTTCTTCCTAATCTTACAGATTATATCATAATGAAATAACTCAAACAACAAAAAACTCCGCCCATCATCCTTTGTCATTCAAAAGAAGATGGGCGAAGGCCGTTTCTTATCCCATTATATTATATGATAGAAATGTATTTATGAAATCGGTAAGTTCGACTTCGTTGGTTCCATGTATTTTTGAATCGTATTCAGGCGTATCATTCGCTGAATAAGCTTCTCCCGTATCCTTGTCATACAACCTTGTAACATAATTTCTCCATGGGTTTTGAAGGATAACGAAGCGGTAAGTTAATTTTTCACCGTTTACATATTTTTCCTTTTCCTTTGTTCCCACTATAGCGTATTCATGTCCGGATGCAAGACCCCTGCGGATAACTTCTCTGTTTCCTCCCTTATTTTTATCTTTCTTTCGTTCAAGAGACCATTGGGGAACCCCTTCTACAGTTGCGAGCTTTTTATTTTCCGAAGAAACAGCAGCTTTTATTTCATTAAATATATTTTGCTCTTTCGTCGTATATTTTCCGGTCATATTTACATAGTTTTTAAGAAGTCCTGACGCTCTTATCCTGCGTTTGAAATAAGAAATATACTGTTCTTTCACCTTTTTTTCATCTATTCCCGGAATTCCGGTGTCAGGCATTTTATTGAGATCAACACCTTCCATAAAATAATCTATATCCATTACGGAATGAAACGACAATTCCTTTGACAGAGAAAAGTCCAGTGAGCAATAATCTTTTGAAAGTTCTTTTAAATACTTTTCGTACTTATCAAATAAAGTATTTTTCTTTATAAGGGCATAAAAAGGATCCTCCTCACTTTTTATCTCCACCCCGAATATCTCCTTTGCCCTGTAAATATTCCACTCACGTACTCCGGCTTTAGGTTTTTCTTTCCTTATATTGCTCAGATATTCCTTCTTTTCCCCGTTTCGGACCTCATCAAAAAGAGAAGATAACTTAACATATTTTGCACCGAATTTAAGTCCCGAAAGCGCTTTTGATTTCAGCTTATATTTATTTCCCGTCAATGTCTTATATGCAACACTTGCAAAGCCTCCGGTAAGTACACCGAAGCCTTCATATTCTTTATTCGGATCTATATTTGCTCTTTTAAGAACCTTGGGATCTTCTATTCTCGTACGGACCATAGCATAAGCTTTTTCAATAATATTCACCCAAAAACAACCTTTATTTCCGTATTTTCCGTCAGTGATAGGCCCTTTTCCCGGCTCATCGCTATAATAATAACGACTTGGTATTGTTTTATTTACTCTTATATAAAGAGGATTCCCGGACTGATCATAAAACCTTACAACTACCGTTTTCCCTTCATCTCTCATCATATCTTTGATCGAATCGGGATCCTGCTCGATCATGGAGTTTAAGGTTGAAAGGAAAAAGCAATCTCCGGGTTCTCCCTGTTTGATATCCATAGTGTTTGGTTCATGAGCAAAAAGAGGCATGGCGGAATAATCCGACTTATTTCCGTAACCGATCATCACCCTGTTATACTTCACACCTTCCGTATCCTTTTTGGGAGGTATTAAATCATATTTAATGGGCTTAAATAAACTGTCATCCGTGTAATCTTCTATTACTTTTCCTTCGAGGTCAAGATTTCCCACCTGCTCCGCAAGCAGCACTGACGCGTAGGTAGAAAGTATGTCTATCTCCTTATCGGAATAACCCTTGTATTTGTTTTTAAACGCTTCGGATTTTAAGTTTAATACCACGGGATCTTTTGCAGCGTTTTGAACCTCTGTAAGATCTGCCTTAAACTCTCTTAAGAAATTCATGGCATTTATCTTGGGCAGGTAAACATCTGCGTTCTTATATCTTGGATCGTTAAATGTATTTATATCTCTGATGATCTCCTTGGTCTTATCCGTAAAGGACTCAAAATCAGCGGATTTCATGTCCATGTTAGTCCATTCAAAGGCCTCTGCCATTACTTCTCTGCTGAATTTCATCGAGGATGTCTCTAAATCGTCATCGAGCATATCAAGCCAGTCCCTTCGCTCGACCTTTTTTGCATCAGCTTTTTTTTCATCTGCCTGTTTTACATTCTCTTGTTTTACATCGGCATTTTTTACATCCTCTTTTTTTTCATCGGTTTTTTCGGCTTCGTTATCTGCTGCCTCCTTTATAACTTCACCTTCCTCTTCCCCGGGGCCGGCCATGTTGACACTTCTTTCGTAAAGAGCCTGCCCATCATCTGCCGACTTATCCCATATAGCCTTGGGGATCAAAAAAGACCATCCGCTTTTTTTCTTTTCTTTCGTTTTAGAAGGCTCCGGGATCTCATTTACCTTAGATCCTAAATCCTCTTCCTTTTCAGCGTAAGTATTAATTTCCAGCTTCTGTTTTTTTGTATACTCTTGATCTGACATAGGATCACTCCTTTTCATTCAATGTTGAGTTAAGCTCTTCTAAACTATATACGAACATTTCCATCAGGCGGTTATAATAATTTTCGTCATATATCCTGCCTTCATGAGGAACAGAGGCTCTAAGTTCACAATAACCGTCTCCCACATAAACACCGTATCCGAAAAGGCTTGCGGTATTGAAGCTCTCACATGCCAAAATGGCATTGGTTTCATCCTCCATTTTAACTCCGGCCCTTATCATCAAAACAAACATATCAAAGGCATCCGTCTCCCCTGTCGGAAAGAATGAAAATTTAATAGCATAATTTTGATAAAAAACATCTATAGCCGGCAATCCGTTTGCTCCCACAGTAACGTTGACATCGTCTGTTTTAAACACTCTTACAAGAATATTTGCCAGGGAATATGTCAGTGGCGTAACGGCTGAGGTAATAAGCTCGTCTTCACTTACAAATACCTCTTCATCCTTTTGTATCTCATTTTCCATTTTCAATCCCTCCCAAATTCTTTGTAATAATTATAAACCACCGATATCTCAGGGGTTGCAGATGCCATTTTTATAATATGTCTTGCAAAAGATCTGGCCTCGCCCGAAACCGGTGTCATTACTATTTCTTTTATCTTGCTTTCATTTTCAAGGTCACAAATAAGCCTGTCTATTAACAATACGCTCGCAATGGTATGCTTTTTTTTCAAAAAAAACGATCCGATATAGAGCGTCTTTTCATCCAAAACCGAGCATAAAAGATATCCTCCTATTTCATTTTGGGTCATATATAAATAACTTAGCCTTTTACTCCACTCTCCCGGAAGTGCCGAAACCGAAAGACTTTTTGGATATTTATTCCCGGCTTCACGTAAAAAAGCCGACACCTCCTGAGAAGACATTTTTTCAAAGGATGAAATTGGAAGTACTTTTCTTTTATCATTAGGTATGATCTTCGTTCCGTAAAAATCCTCAGCCTTAAGCCTGAATATAATATTCCCGTCTTTCAGACGGTAAAACCCGGTTTTTGTCAGAACATTTTCAACACTTGACATTTTGGGATGCAAAATGCTTGCTATCAGTCCGGAGAATCTGTTTTTTTGACAAAAAACAGCCATTTCCTCCAAAAACAGACCGAATATCCCCTCCCTTCTGTATTCGGGTTTTATGTAAACATATTCCAAAACAATGTTTTTATCCGTCTCTCCCTGAATGCGGTTTCCGGACTTTATTATTGCCACTCCCACGGCAATTCCGGTTTCAGACTCAAATCCGATAGCTCCGATCGTACCCTTTTCTAAAGCCAGCATATATTCATCAGGTATAATTTTGAAAAATGCCCCTAATTTCCTGGGTGATCCGGCCAGTTTTACAAAATTCATTTAATCCACCTTTTAGCTGAGTCTTGTCATGGTTTCCTATATTCATAACATTAGCACAATTAAAATCTATGTTCAAATTTAAGTTTTTTTGAATCCGAAAGAAAGAACCGCGTGTAAGAATTGGTATAAATCGGGAACTACCGACGATAAAGACTAACTATAATTCCCACCTGCACCGGGGCAAAGAAGAAATGGATTCTCCCTACTTGGATAAAAACTATAGACGCTTGAAAAAGTAATAAAAAAGTAGCATACTTTACTTTAC
>JAILKW010000039.1 GCA_024693455.1 Lachnospiraceae bacterium | reverse complement strand
TGTTTAACTCAGTCGGAGAAATCCCCCACCTCTAAGCGTTAGCGTAGGTGGGGGTTATGACAAACTATACTCAGTCGGGGTACAAGCTCCGACTGAGTTAAACGCTCCGCGAGGATGCGCACGGATTCGGACATGAATTTGTCTGCTGAAGCAGACCCGAATCCGGCGCGCAAGACTCGCTAGCGAGTCTTGACTATGCAAATCTCTGTGCACCCTCTCGGAGCTTATATCTCCGCCTGAGATATAAAAAGACATGTAAGTATGTCACTTCATACATTACATGTCTTTTTGATATTTATTTAGTCCGAAACGAGATTTGCAAGAGAATCCGAAAGCGTGGTCAGATAATCAAGTGTAACTTCGTTTTCTTCTTCCCGGGTGTCATCTTCGGAACTGTCCTCATCTTCGGACTCTTCTTCAGATGTATCGGTCCGGCTGTTTTCGGACGCCGTTCCACTCCCGGCATTTGACGTAGTCTGTGTCTGCGAATCCGAAGACGTACCGTTCCCCTCTGTCGGATCGAGCGATATCTCAGCGGATGCGGAATTAACATATAAAGTTCTTGTCCAGGTTTCGTACCCCTCAAGTTCAACATCTATGGTATGGATTCCGTACGCAACATTTACCGTCTTTCCTGCCTTTACCTCTTCATCATCAAGATATATCTTTGCACCCTTTGCATTTACTTTGAATGTAAGCGCACAGGTTTTGGGACCTTCTCCTTTTAATTTATCAAGATCTAAAGTTGTAGTCTTACCTCTTTTGATCCTGACTGTTTTAGTACCGCCGTATCCCTTGTTGGCTACCGTTATCTCGTGCTTGCCCTGGGGTACTTCTATCTTCATATCTCCTGTAATAAGAGTCGCTTCATACTTTCCTATCTGAATAAGACTTCCCACAAAAAGATCTGTATTGATAAGAGACAAATATCCCTGGCCTGTAGTTATAGCGATCGAGAATACTTCTTTACCGGAGCCGTAAACTCTAAGAACATCTTTGGGATCTATATCCTCCTGAGCAATGGACAATCTTCCCGAAAATACCGGAACATAATACGGCAGCGAATACTCTTTTCCGTCGATTGTCATGGTCTCTCTGTCAAGATCTATCTTATAATCACTCAGCTGTTCATACTCCCAAACCTTATCAGTCTTTTTTATAAAAGAAAGTGCTCCGCTATCGAGCTGCTCTCCGAGTTCAACTATCATTCCCGGTTTAAAATCCGATGACGGGGCATGGGAATCATACTTATTTAAAAATGCCGTAGCAAGTGAAAATTGGTAACGATATTCCTGTCCGCTCAAAACATTCTCTACTGTAATAGTTTCGTCTTTAGAGCTCAGATTTTCGATTATATAAAGAGAAATCAGTTCGGAATCAGCTGTCTCCGGTTCTCCGTCTTCACTCATTTTTTGAGCTGAATCCGATGCTGTTTCCTTTTTCACTCCCCCCGGCGCTCTGTAGGAATATGACTGGGCAGGATCACCACCGCAGCCTGCAAGCATAATAAAAACCAGAACAAGGCATATAAAGATCGTACTTTTATTGATTTCCTTCTCCTTCATATTCTTTCCTCGCTATATCCATAAGAACTTCCTTTTCATTTAAAGTCGGATCATCTATAACCATATCAAGCAGTTTCTTCAGCATGGCTCCTATCATTGGGCCCTTGGAAATACCTATATCCATCATATCTTTTCCCCCTACCGCAAGATCACCGATACTGATACATTCGCCTTCCTGTTTTATACTATTATAAAGATCTTGAAAAGCTTCAAGTCTTTGAAGTTTTTCTTCTCTTTTATATTCACTTTGAGCCAGTATGTCGGCCTTCTTCAGTGAAAAAATATCCGGAAATATATTGGCCGGCATCTTTGAAACCACCCGCCTTACACTTTTTTTATCGGGTTCGGGTCTCACATCATGCCAAAGCACCATAGCACTTACTCTGGCAATGGTTGCATTATCGAACTTAAGGCGTGAAAGTATCTTTTTTGACATCTTCTCACCCAGCACGGGATGCCCACTGAAATGATCCCCCGATTCATCGGTAGTCTTTGTCAGCGGTTTTGCAACGTCATGCAAAAGCGCCGCCAGCCGAAGATCCTTATCCTTATCCACGCCCTGCATTGCCCTGATCGTATGTCCGGAAACATCATAAGCATGGTGCGGTGTATTTTGCTCGCACCCGATCATCATATCCCATTCCGGAAGAAAGACCGAGGTAAGTCCGACTTCTGACATTTGATCCAAAAGTTCGGGATGATCCGAAACAATAAGTTTTAAAAATTCTTCCCTTATCCTTTCTGCGGAAACCATCTCAAGTCTCTTATGGAGCTTTTTTATCGCCGCATAAGTATCCGGTTCTATTTTAAAATCAAGCTGGGCCGCGAAACGAAGCGCCCTCATCATCCTAAGGGCATCCTCGGTAAATCTCAGCTCAGGATCACCTACGCATCTTAAGATACCGTTTTCAAGATCTTCTCTTCCGCCAAAAATATCCACAAGTCCGCTTCTGTCATTATATGCCATGGCGTTAATGGTAAAATCGCGTCTTGCAAGATCTTCCTCAAGGCTGGCTGTAAAAGAAACCTCTTTGGGATGACGACCATCCAGATAATCTCCGTCAACCCTGTAAGTGGTCACTTCATATCCTTCTCCAAATATTCGCACTGTAACCGTACCATGCTTTATGCCCGTATCTATAGTCCTGTTAAAAACAGACTTTATTTCTTCGGGAAGCGCAGAGGTGGTAATATCCCAATCGTAAGGATTTTTCCCCAAAATGCTGTCACGGACACAGCCGCCCACAGCGTAGGCTTCGTGTCCGTTTGATTCCAATATGCTTATTATCTTTTTTACCGCTTCCGGCAGGATCAATGTCATAGTACTCTCCGGTATTAGTATGCTTTTCCCCAGAACACAAGCTTCTTTGCAGGTTTTCCGCAGCAAACACATTTATCATCAATGCTTTCCTGTTCAAAAGGCATGCAGCGGCTTGTAGCTGTAGTATCCTCTTTTATCTTAAGCTCGCATTCCTCATCTCCACACCACATTGCTCTGATGAAGCCGGGCTTGTTTTCTACGGCATCTTTGAACTCTTCATAATTATGAGCATCTGATATATGACTCTCAAGATGAGCCTTTGCTTTTGCAAGCATATCCGATTGCATAATGCCCATAAGCTCTTTTACCTTTGATGCAACGTCTGATATCGGACAAATTGTTTTCTCTCTTGTATCACGTCTTACAATGACACAGTTTCCTGCCTCGATATCCTTCGGACCGATCTCAACACGAAGAGGAACACCTCTCATCTCGGCTTCCGAGAATTTCCATCCGGGGCTCTTATCCGAATCATCTATATTGGTACGGATCTTTTCGGCTTTAAGAGAATCTACGATCTCGTTAGCCTTGTCAAGAACTCCGTCTTTAGCCTGCTGGATAGGGATTACCGTAACCTGAACAGGTGCTACCAGAGGGGGAAGGCAAAGTCCGCTGTCATCACCGTGAACCATGATAAGAGCACCGATAAGTCTGGTGGAAACTCCCCATGATGTCTGATGAACGTACTGAAGCTTATTCTCCTTGTCGGTGTATTGAATACCGAATGCCTTGGCAAAGCCATCACCGAAATTATGACTTGTTCCGGACTGAAGAGCTTTACCGTCATGCATAAGAGCTTCTATTGTATATGTGGATTTTGCTCCCGCAAATTTCTCTTTATCCGTCTTCTTTCCCTTTACCATAGGTATGGCAAGAACCTGCTCACAGAAATCAGCGTAAACATTCAGCATCCGGATCGTACGCTCTTCAGCCTCTTCCTCGGTAGCATGTGCCGTATGGCCTTCCTGCCAAAGGAATTCGGAAGAACGAAGGAAGGGACGTGTGGTCTTTTCCCATCTGACTACCGAACACCACTGGTTATAAAGTTTGGGAAGATCCCTGTATGACTGAACTATATTGCTGTAAAGATCACAGAAAAGTGTCTCCGAAGTCGGTCTTACGCAAAGTCTCTCCTGAAGCTTTTCCATTCCGCCGTGAGTGACCCATGCCACTTCGGGAGCAAATCCCTCAACATGGTCCTTCTCTTTTTGGAGCAGACTCTCAGGTATAAACATAGGAAGATATACATTTTGTACACCTGTCTCCTTAAACCTTTCATCCAAAAGTCTCTGGATGTTCTCCCAGATAGCATAACCGTTGGGTTTAAAGATCATACATCCTTTAACAGACGAATAATCCATAAGTTCGGCTTTTTTTACTACATCCGTATACCATTTTGTAAAATCTTCTTCCATTGAAGTGATCTCTTCAACTAATTTCTTGTCCTTAGCCATTATATTTTCCTCTTTATTATATATTGTAAAAATGCATAAACATGATAACCGAATCGCGCCTGACCGTCAATCAAAGATAATGACTGAATTCCTCTCCCTTTGGATTGATCGTAATATGTATAGGCTCCTTACTGAGCGGATGAAGGAGTGACATATCATATGCGCAAAGCGCCAACGGTTTCCCGTTTGACTTGCCGCCGTATTTAACATCTCCGAGAATGGGTGCCATACGGGAAGCAAGCTGTACCCTGATCTGGTGGAATCTGCCGGTAATAAGTGTTACCTCAAGCAATGCACCCTCACTGTCTCTTTTTAAAGTTCTGTACTGAAGCTCAGCTCTTTTTGCCCTCGGATAATTTTCATTTACGACCTTTGCTTTTGAACCGACTGTATCTTTAACAAGGTAATCGGTAAGAGTTCCCTTTTCGGGAAGTCGCTCTGAAGTAATGATGCAGTAGTACTTCTTGGTTATCTTTCGTTCACGAAGCTGTTTTGAAAGTTCATCGGTTGCACGACTTGTTTTTCCGAAGGCAACCACACCCTCAACCGGCTGGTCAAGTCTGGTAATAACTCCGATAAAGGGATCCTCTCCCTTCTCAACCCTGTATTTTGATAAGAGGGAACAAAGATCTTCTTCTCCAACCTTCGCGGTCTGAGTCGCCAGATTTGCCGGCTTGTAAACGATCAATAATTCATCATCTTCAAAAAGTATTTCGTAATTCATATCTTTCTCCCATCTGCTTTTTAATCTGAATCAGGCTGAAATAAACCTGTATCCCACACCCCAAACCGTCTCTATGCAATCTCCGGTAAAACCGCACTCGCTAAGTTTGATACGGATCCTTCGCACATGCACCGATATAGTCGTTATATCTCCGTAAGCATTTTCATGCCAGACCATATCAAAAAGTTCTTCTTTGGAATAAACCCGTCCGGGATTCGAAGCCATGAACGAAAGCAATTCAAATTCCTTGCCCGTAAGTTTGGCTTCTGTATCTCCCACCCATACTCTTTTTGATGAGCAGTCAATTACAAGATCCCGTCTTCTTATGACTTCGGTATTGCCTTTCATTACAAGACTTCTTATGCGTCTTTCTCTTTCCATTATCGCTCTGACTCTCGCCATAAGCTCAACGGGCGAAAAAGGTTTGGTAATGTAATCGTCCGCGCCCATACTCAGAGCACGAACCTTATCAGCTTCATCCGATCTGGAGGTAACCATTACGATCGGAATCAATTTTTCCGAGCGGACTCGCTTTAGAACCTCAAAGCCGTCCTTTCCGGGAATCATGACATCAAGCAGCATGATATTGTAATCACCCTCGAGAACCATTCGTTCTCCCGTAATGCCATCACCTACTATTGTAACAGAAAAACCTGACATTTCCATATAATCCTTTTCTAAATTTGCCAAAAGTTTATCATCTTCCACTATCAGAACTTCATTCACAGCAAAAAACTCCTCATATAATAAATAATGTTTACAAACCGGGGTGGATTAAAACCAAAGAAAGAATGACTTTGGTCATTAAAAAAGACCGCGGATGGAACCATCCACGGCCTAACTATACTACATTATAAATATTTCTTCAAGTCCGAAACTTTATCAAGCTTCTCCCAGGGCAGATCAAGATCATTTCTACCGAAATGTCCGTAAGCTGCCGTCTGCTTGTAAATAGGACGACGAAGGTCAAGCATCTTAATGATACCTGCCGGTCTAAGGTCAAAGTTCTCACGAACTATCTTTGTAAGTTCGGTGCTTGAAAGCTTTCCTGTTCCGAAAGTATCAACATTAACGGAAGTGGGCTCAGCAACACCGATAGCGTATGAAAGCTGAATCTCGCATTTATCCGCAAGACCTGCAGCAACTATGTTCTTGGCAACATATCTTGCTGCATAAGCTGCTGAACGGTCTACCTTTGTGCAGTCCTTTCCGGAGAAAGCACCGCCGCCGTGACGAGCCATTCCGCCGTAGGTATCTACTATTATCTTACGTCCGGTAAGTCCTGCATCTCCGTGAGGTCCGCCGATAACAAAACGGCCTGTAGGATTGATGAAGAACTTTGTCTTATCGTCGATCATCTCCTTGGGAAGGATGGGATCGAAAACTTCTCTTTTAATGTCCTCATGGATCTGTTCCTGAGTAACATCTTCATCATGCTGTGTCGAAAGAACTACCGCCTCAAGACGAGAGGGCTTTCCATCCTCATCATACTCAACAGATACCTGTGTCTTTCCGTCGGGACGAAGATATTTAAGTGTGCCATCCTTTCTGACCTTGGTAAGCTGAAGTGCAAGCTTATGAGCAAGCGCTATGGGATAAGGCATGTAATCCTCTGTCTCGTTAACCGCGTATCCGAACATCATACCCTGATCTCCGGCTCCTGTATCAAGATCATCCTTAAGACTTCCGGCCTTTGCCTCAAGAGCCTTATCAACACCCATTGCGATATCCGTAGACTGCTGGTCGAGAGCAACCATTACCGCACATGTATGTCCGTCAAAGCCTGTAGACGCATCATCATAACCTATCTCGTTAACCGTATCTCTTACAATGGTAGGAATGTCAAGCTGTGCCTTTGTGGTGATCTCTCCCGTAACAAGCACAAAACCTGTACAAGCTGCTGTCTCACAGGCAACACGACTCATAGGATCCTGCTGCATACATGCATCAAGGATAGCATCTGATACCGCATCGCAGACTTTGTCCGGATGACCTTCCGTAACAGACTCTGATGTAAATAATAATTTTTCCATGTTTCTCCTTTCCGGGCGACGCCCATAATCCGTCCGATATCGGACTTTGTCCGACCAGGTTGGCAGCAAATCGAAAAAAACATCCGCTTCATAAGACGAAGCGGATGTTTTGATTCTTTCACATATGCTCCTCTTATTGATCGATTTTACTCGCTCAGGTTGGCACCTACTCCATAACGAAGGGTTGCCGTGGCTTCATAGGTCCTATGTACCTCCACCAGCTCTGAATAAGACGGATATAAAATATTTAATTACAAATTCATAATATCACCGTAAATATGATATGTCAATCTGACAATGAACATAATTTCGGCAGGTTAATTTCAAAGGGTGGCTCTACCACTCCGTATTCGGTTATGATAGCCGTAACATCCTCGTGATCCGTAACGTCAAATGCGGGATTATAAACCGAAATACCTTCCGGAGCCATTCTTTTGGAATACCACATTTCCGTTACTTCCTCAGGCTTCCTTTGCTCTATGACTATGCTGTCCTTATCGGGAGAGTTCATATCTATTGTGGACGAAGGTGCACATACATAAAACGGTATGTCATACCTCTTAGCCAGGATCGCAACAGCCGAGGTACCTATTTTATTGGCAAAATCCCCATTTGCCGCCACTCTGTCGCAGCCCACAAATATCGCATTTATCGCTCCGCTCCTCATGAGTGCGGAACTCATATTATCGCAGAGTAATGTGGTATCAAGTCCCGCTTCGGACAACTCAAACGACGTCAGCCGTGCACCCTGCAAAAGAGGCCTTGACACATCACAGTATACCTTTAGCTTCATGCCCTTTTCATGAGCCAGATACATGGGCGATGTTGCCGTTCCGTATCTAACCGTCGCAAGTCTGCCGGCATTACAATGTGTAAGAATACCATAGCCGTCCTTAATAAATGAAAGTCCGTTTTCACCGATCGCCCTGCATACGCGAATATCATCTTCATAAATAAAAATCGCTGTATCGCGAAGCGTTTCCATTATCCGAGTAAGATCTTCCAGACCCTCTATTGATCCCGCCATACGATTTAAAGCCCATGCAAGATTAACAGCCGTGGGTCTGGAGGAACAGATCCTGTCTTTTGTCTCATTAAAAAATCCCAAAAATTCTTTGGTATTATCGTATTTTGATATATTTCTCTTGCAAACGGTATAAAGTCC
>JAILKW010000041.1 GCA_024693455.1 Lachnospiraceae bacterium | reverse complement strand
ATACCTTTTGATGATTCCATTACTCCCGCAGCAATAGGATATCCTTCCTGAATAACTCCAACCATAAGTCTTTCAGGTTTTTTTGTACTATCACCAAAAATAATAGGCTTAAAAAAATCCAGATTATTCTTTCCTATCCCTGTTATTTCCATAGATAAATCTTCCTCTAATGTTGGTATCTGTAATCCGATATGAAAAAAATCCATTCAAAAACAGCTAAACTAGTTACTTTTTTCAATCTCTCCGATAGCTTTCCCGTCAAAAAGCTCCTTGCCGATATCACTTGCAGATAATTCGAGAAGCTCCACAGGATAATCCTCAGAATCTATTTTTTCAATTTCAAGGAACGGTGTTGATACGTAACCCAACTGTCCTTTGTAAAGTATAAGCGCATGGTGGCTGTCATGTGAAATAACGTATCCTGTATAATTCCTTGGAACATCATCAATTATATCTCCGCCTGTTGCCTTATCTCTAAGACGCAAACCACCGTTTGATGTATCTATCTTATATGTATAAAAAGGTTCTTTTTCTTTGATAAGTTTTTTAATCTTAGCTTCTTTTTTCTTTTTTTCTTTTTCTTTTTTAGCCTTTTTTGCTGCTTCTTTCTTTGCTTTTTCCTCTTCAGCTTTCTTCTTTGCCTGCTCCTTCTCTTCTTCGATCAAAGCAGCTTCATCGGTTTCAACAGAAATATCTGTCTCTTCTCCGGAATCGATAACTGTAAGTTCTGAATCCTCTCCGGAAGCAATAACTGTAAGTTCTGAATCCTCTCCGGAAGCAATATCTGTACCTTCGATACCGTCAGCAGAGGAAACAGCAGCTTCAGAAGTATTTGATACATTTACTATTGTATCCGGTTCCCACCCCTGATCATTGAAGTTGAACGAAACGGCAGCTGAAATCACGGCGCAGACCAGATAAAAAACTATAATAGCTTTTGTGATCTTCATTTTATATATCCTCCGTAGATGTCACTTCTGCAGGCAGATGTATATAAATGCCCATACCGTTACCCAAAGAACTCTTTGCATATATCAAGCCACCGTAATAATCTACGATAGCTTTGGCCTGTGCCAACCCTAGGCCGTTACCACTGATACGATTGGAGCCCTGGAAATTAAGTTCAAATACATGCTCTGTCTCATCCTTGGCAAGACCCTCTCCGTTATCCTTCATGGCAACAAAGATGTCTCCATCCATATTTGCAACCGTAATCTGAAGAGTTCCGCTTTTCCCCATATATTTGATAGCATTATCAATGATATCGCGGAACATTGTTTTAACATACATCCTATCGGCCTTTACAAAAAGCTTGTCCGAAGAATTAACAATATTTATATTAACTCCTGCCTTCTTGGCCTCTTTTTTAAATTCCTTTACGGTTTCCTTTATGGAAACTATTATATCAAGTTTTTCTTCACCGCTTGCCTTAGGCAGGATGGAAAGATCGGGATTCACTGATGGTGCGGCGGCTGCGATCACAACCTTTTCTTCTTTCTCCGATTCTAAAGGTTCATTTTTCCGGGCCGCATCAAGTGCCTTCTGAAGAGCATCTGCTCTGCTCTTTTCTGCAGCCAGATCTGCTTTCAAACTCTTTACGGAATCTCCTTTTTCGTTAAAAGCGTCTTCTTTTGTTTTTAGAGCCGCTTCTCTTTCTTTAAAAGCGTCTTCCTTTGTTTTTAGCGCCGCTTCTCTTTCTTTTATCGAGTCTTCTTTTTCCTTAAAAGTTTCATTTTGGGTTTTATTATCAGTGTCTTTGGATTTTAGCTGTTCGTCCTGTGTCTTGATCCTGGCCTTTAGATGCCCTATCTCACTCTTAAGTGCCGCAAGTTCTTCTTTAAGAGCTATATTCTCACTTCTGTCATTGATTGAATCCATATCTTCTGCCACTTCCTGGGCTTCGGCTGCTTCATTTGCAGCTTCCTTGGCGCTTTCCCAAAGCAGCACTGAAAAAACCGCTGCAAGTGTTACGGCCCCAAGTAAAAGCCATTTATTGTTAATAGCAAAAAACACAAACACACAAACATAAAAGAATACAGAAAAACCGAGTAAAACTTTTTCTTTTGTTTTCATAAATCAAACACCTTTCTATGCCAGTCCTACCTGATCCGCATATGGCTCGAAATCGGCTTTGGTAAATACCTTACCAACCTTAACAAACTCGTACTTGATAGCCAGTAAGTAATGCCTCATACAAACCTTACCTTCAGCCGTCTCATCCTCAGCAGCAAGGAATGCCGCATTAAGAACACAGTTCTTGATATTACCACCGGCAAACTCATATTTCTCAGCAATAAATCTAAAGTCAACATCTTCATCAAGAGGCGTTGTCTTGGGAACCGTTGTCCTCCAAAGCATCTCTCGTGTATCAACATTAGGGAACTGAAACTCTACGATGTATTTCATTCTTCGGAAGAAAGCCGGATCGATATTATGCTTGTAGTTTGTGGCAAGAACGCAAACTCCGTCATAAGCTTCCATTTCCTGAAGCAAAAGTGCTGTTTTATTATTAGCCGAGGCCTGATTGGAACCTCCGTCATCGGAACGTTTTGCAAAGATGGTATCGCACTCGTCGAAGAATAATACGACGTTACACTTCTTTGCCTCACGGAAGATCATGGAAAGAGATTTTTCTGTCTCACCGACATACTTATCAACTACCTTTGAAATATCTACTCTGTAGAGCTCAAGGTTAAGCTCGTGAGCAAGAACCTGCGCCATCATGGACTTACCTGTACCGGGAGCACCGTACAAAAGCACGGTCAATCCACGACCATAAGGATACTTCTTCATGTAGTTCCAGTCTTCATATACCTGTTTCTTATTATTCATCTGCTCGATAGCATGACCTATAGCTTCACGCTGATCGGCATTCATTACGATATCTTCAAAACCAAACTTGGCCTCTACCCTCGTTGCCTTTTGAGACAGTTCGGAAGACATCTGGGCATTACAACTCTTGAAAAGGTTGGCCCTGCTGATCTTCTCAGCCCTGTCCATTACTGCCAAAGACCTTGAATATCTAACGGCATCACGAATCTTGCCCGGTGTAAAAAGGAACTTTGTCGACATTTCAAAAAAGTCAACTTCATCATCGAAATTATATCCTTTAGCATAATAATTCCAGCAAGCCACGCGACCGTCGATATCGGGCGGATTAATGTTCAGTAATGTTATCTGTTCTTTTGTTATCTCTTTAAAGTTAATGGATTCTTTTGAATTTGCGAAAACCGTAAATCCGCTTTCTGTGAGCTTCATAAAGAAAAGATCCATATATCCGAAGAATTTTTCTTTTTCTTCTTCCCTGTACTGAAGTTCATCCAAAACACAGCAGCCGTCTGTAAGTATACATTCTCTTGTAACTGCCCAAATAGCCTTTTCCACAAAAGAATAGTCATATACAAACAGTTTTTTACAGTTTACATTTATGGCACAAAGTCCTTTTTCTTTACAGAACTTTCGTACAAAGAATTTTCTTCCTGATCCTTCATCTCCGCAATACGAGAAAAGTCTGCTTCCTTCTTCATAAGCGATCTTCATCGCATCAAGAACCTCTCCATTGCAGAGTATATCGTCAAGCTCTTCGTTTTCTTTTGTAAGCATCCTCATGAAACGAACATAGTTCTCATCCAATCTCAGTGGATGTCTTCCAAAAAGATAATCGATTATTCTCTTGTCCGGTGAAACCGCTGTGGAAAACGGCATTGAAGGGACTACTCTTAAATCAAGTATCGGCAATAATTGTTCAAGGCATACCGACATATCCGCATAAGCGGATGTTATAGAAAACTTCTTTCCATAGAACAATCTTGCTGATGACTCAATAGTAGGACAATTCAGGCCGCCATTCTCGTTGATGATCTGAAATACACCTGCATAATCCGTCTGTGTAGACGAAAGAATACCGCAGGCAAAACAAAATACAGTAAAATCATCAAACTCTCTTTTACGGCAAAGCTCATAAAACGGCAGCTTTATCCCTTCATTAAATGCAGCCTCCGCCTTTTCCTGTATTTCTCTTATACGCGTAGGCGCAGCCATTCCCTCATAACGTGATTTTAAAACTTTAGGCGCCTGTTCTTCTTCCTCTTCTTCGTCATCATCTCCGCCAAAGGCCGATGCGAAGCTTCCGAGAAGATCAGAAAGTTCATCGGAGATAAGATCATCGTCATCGTCATCTTCCTCTCCTTCTGCTTCACTGTCTGTTAAACCTAAATCAAATTCATCATCGTCTGATTCATCAGAAAGTTCGAAATCATTTTCAAAGGAAAGTATCTTATCCTTTGTAACATCACTGGCAACTTCAAGGTCCGGATATATAACATTTTTATATCCACCCTGTCCACTGGCAAATACCTGTTTCATGATCTCAAGATATTCATCCATACTCCTGTTTACGCAATCAAAAACATTGCGCATATATTCATCGTAGGTTGAGTATGCATTATTTCCCTTTGCCATATCTATTCACCCTCATCGCCTTCCGAATCCCTTTTTGTATGAAAAACAGCCGTGGCATCAAAAATATTGGGAGCTTTATTTAATGATTTTGAATCATCAAATACACTCCCAAAAATGCCAGGCTCATCATTCAAGTAAGAAGGTCTTTCCCTCTTCATATATGTGAGGGTTTCCTCCTCTTCGTCTTCATTTTTGTCGATTCTTCTTCTAATGTCGTCCCGCTCGTTATTGTTGCGCATCAAAAAACGGGTATCTATCTGCATATACTATCCCTCAAAATTTAATATATCAGAAAAACCGGTTGTGTCAAAAATCTCCATAACTGTATCGCTGACATTGGCCAGGACCATCTTTCCCCCTTTTGAAGCAGCGGTCTTCTGTCCAATCAACAGTGATCTCAAACCTGCACTGGAAATATAAGCGACTTCCTCAAAATCAACCACAATGTTGTTACCCTTTTGAAATGCTGCCAAAATACAGTTTTGCAGCTCGGGAGCAGTTGTCGTATCTATTCTACCCTCAACGCTCAATGTGATCTTATCTTCTGATCTAGTCTCAGTGACTTTCATCGAATTGTACTCCTCTCATCTAATTATTCCGAAAGTACCAGCATACTGTCGAGCGAATTGTATTCGTCCATAGTAGCCTCACGATTCTTGTATATAGTAGCATTCAGATCCAGATAACTGTTTCCGTCCAAAATACTGTTGTCAGTAAGCTGAATAATACGGAAGTTACTTCTTATGGGCTTGAATTGATTAAGCAAATGGAAAAGCTGATATCTCTCTTCCTCTGAAATCTGCTTTTTAACAAGAACCGTGACTTCAAATCGTTTTTTGTGAAGAAGATGTCTTACGGACTCTATGGCCATAGCCTCTTCCGTGTCACTCGCCTCATATGAAAGCAGGGTGTTTTGCTCAATAATTATAGGCTTTTCTTTAAGAATTATCTCAATAAGCCTTTCAACCGCCCACTTAGATCCTTTCATCCTGTTGAGCTGCCATGCCTCTTTAACAAGCATACGCATGGTATCCTCATCCAGATAATCTCCTACTATATCTATCCCCAGCCAGCCTGCATATTTGTGTAACAACTCTTTAGGACATGTATCCAAATTAAGAAGTTCAGGCAAAGCTTCTATTTCGTTATGTGTATCAAAATAGATGCTGGCAAAGATTGAAATAAAATTATGGAAAAAATCTCCTCTGTTATGATATACCTCAGGAACAAGATTCAGCATTATATCGCCTTCCTGATCCAACTGCATATCAGAAATGGAAAACTCTCCCTCACCCATTACAAATATCGAAATATAAAGATATCTGCCTTTCAATCCATACATGAGGAAATCGTCCTGATTCACGTAACGCTTTGCATCTACTCTGTAAAGAAACGATTCTTTTTCGGTAGAACCTCTTTGTGGGTCCTGCAAAAATTCCGTAACATCAAAACTATCATTCTCATTATACATTATTGTCTCATTAGTGGCAAATACAAAAATATAATAAATCTGAGTTTCCGCACATTTTATATTTGCATGAAATCTCCCCCATTCCATATCTGCCTGTCCGCTGTCAAGCGGATAGATATGAGCATAATGCTGGGTATCCGCACTGTCAAATGATAAACAACCATCCGAATAAACATTGAGACCTCTTACAAGACTTTTATCTATTCTGTTTTTCCTGATCGAAAATTTTATATCGGGCATATATCCACCTCGTTAAATCGGATCCTCTCCAATAAGTTCTATATCACAGTCTCCCAGAACACAAAGAACATTATCCTGAGGTACGACATTTTCATCTATTATCTTTGCAAATCTTGTATTTGCGGGAGAAAATGAAAGATCGTATATAAATTCAACACATTCAAGAAGGTCTATCGCTCTGAAAACCTCGTCAAATTTAAGTATTTCTCCAAATGTATGAACAGAATCCCTGTAATCAACTTCTCTTTTTATTACATTTACGATCTGATCCATTGCATCCGAACGCAAAGCTCTTTTTACACAAATGCTCGCTTTGATATTTATCGTAACATACTTAGGGCTCTCAACCTGTATTCTTGTGGTAAGAAGTCTTCTTCCCTCCATCTGCTCGAGGATCTCTCTCTCGTAAATGCTTGAAAGCTTGGGATATATCTCTTCGGTATCAGGCATGATGACAATTCTTACAAGATTTCTCTCCTCATCCATCATGGCCTTAACCTTTTTAATGCAAAGTCCCGGTGTATTGGAAACCAGTTCTTCATAATCTGCCGCCGTAACCGCCACATACGACTTCTTAATATCCTCAAGGAATCTCTCCCTCATGCTCACAAAATCTTCAAGATATCTGCCGCCGAAGCCTGCTCCGGGATTAAAGAAGTCAACTTCATCGGGAAGTCTGTCTCCTTTAAAATATTTGCCTGCTCTTACATTTCCCGCTTCGCCTTTGGAAACTGCACAGGCTCCGAGTAAAAGTCCGGCTCCTATATAATCACCGCTGTCTTCTATGATGATCTTGCCATCATTTTCAAGCAGATGATAATAAAGTTCTCCCTCACCCTTTTTCTCCGGGCGAACGAAATCGTAAATATCCACTCCGTCTGCATCCTTCCTCACAGCTATAAGGAAGAAGGAGTCCCGACAGATATGCTGATAAGGAAGTTCTACCTCCTGCATATCGTATCCGTAAACCTCTCCTATACGATACATCCTTTGTGATTCTTCTGTATATGTTAATACGCGAACTGCGTTTTTAACCTTGTCCGGTCCGTATCCGTGATCATCTTTATCGAAGATAAATTCAAACTGGCCGTGACCGTAATGCTTATAATCAAAATATCTTCCTTTAGCGCCTTCATAACCTGCTCTGTAAAGATAATAAGAACTTCCCTTACTCTCCTTAACATAAACTCTTATAAAGTTTTCTTCAGCCATATCGGAATATACTCTGACATCATTTCCTTTTTGGAATGTATGACAGGCACACTTTGTTTCCTTTTGGAAAACTTCGAATAAAAAGCCTTCTATTGTAACAAGCTTGGGCGCTATATCATAATTTGCCTCAACCAAAGTGGCTCTAAGTACATATCCTTCCACTTCATTTTCTTCGTAGATCTCCGGCTCGCATCCGGGCATACGAAGTCTAATTTCTCCGCTTGAAAGAAAACTTCCCGTATAATCCTTCGACTCAATCTCCACAAAACCTTTTTTTGTATAGCACTCCCACTTTATCTTCGCAAACATATCTTTTTTGCGTTCTTCAAGAGGGTTTCTCTTTCCCATTTCGCTGAAACCGAAGTAGAATATCATTTCGGTTCCGGGATCGGGAAGAGAGTCCGTGAAAAGATATAATTCGTCTCCCGCTACCGGATCATCTCCGAAGATTGCTCCCGGAACAGTAGTTTCCCTGTCAAGTACAAAGGAGTAATCACTGAAGGTATCACTTCCCTTTTTCTTTGAGAGAAGTCTTTCAACACGGCTAGGATAAAGTTTTGTCATTTTTGATGTTTCAAAAACCATATCTCCGAGCGTGAACCTTTGATTTGTGGGCAGCATAACCGCTTCACTTAGCCCTGTAGCCGACAGAAGAACCTTTGCACTTTTGCTCTTTTTAGGCGAAATCCCTGCAAGCGCAAACAGTCTTAGCCTTACCTCGTAGGGAACTACAAAAAGTTCACTTTCCTGCAAGGTATTAACTCCCGACAAAAGTTCGAGTATGGTAATACCGGGATCCGAAATGTTGTAATTGGTCCATTTCGAATTATATGAAGGTATTCGGGACATTGCTTCTTCAAGCTTTTCCGATACTGATTTGATTGGT
>JAILKW010000268.1 GCA_024693455.1 Lachnospiraceae bacterium | reverse complement strand
ATAAATATCGAAAAGTCACGTGAGACAGTTAATATCAATAAAGAAGAAAAGGATCTTGACGGACTTAACTATCTTGCAGGAAAAGATATGGATTTCGTCAATAAGAATGCCATGAACGGAACAGTTCTTGCTCATACAGACGGTAATGTACCGAATCTTATGATCAATGTTCCGGAGCAGAATGAATATTATCTCGGAGAACTCTTCTATATGTATGAGTTTGCATGCGGTGTAAGCGGATACATACTTGGAGTTAATCCTTTCAATCAGCCCGGTGTTGAGAGTTACAAGAAGAACATGTTCGCTCTTCTCGGAAAGCCCGGATATGAGGCTGAAGGAGAGGCACTTCGCGCAAGATTATAGTTTTAACGCAGATGGGATTCAGACTTTGACTGAGTTAAGCGTGAGGCTTCGAATACGCACGGATCTAAGCAGGATATTTGTCAGTTAGCGCTGATTCAGATCCAATATGTTAGGAGGTAGTTATGCCAATATTGGGAATTGTTTTATTGGTAATAGTTTTATTCATTTTGGTGTCTTGTATCAGGATAGTTCCACAAGCTCATGCTTATGTAATAGAGCGCCTCGGAACTTACACCACCACATGGAGCACAGGTCTTCATGTTAAGACACCCTTAATTGACAGGGTTGCAAAAAACGTTAATCTCAAGGAACAGGTAGTGGATTTTCCGCCTCAGCCGGTTATTACAAAAGATAACGTTACTATGCAGATCGATACTGTTATATTTTTCCAGATAACAGACCCCCGTCTTTATTGCTACGGAGTGGAAAATCCAATCCTTGCTATCGAGAATCTGACAGCTACGACTCTCCGTAATGTGATCGGTGATCTGGAATTGGACGAGACACTTACGAGCAGAGAGACGATCAACACTAAGATGCGTGCATCTTTGGATGTTGCAACAGATCCCTGGGGTATCAAGATCAACCGTGTTGAGCTTAAAAACATAATTCCTCCCGCCCAGATCAAGGATGCTATGGAAAAGCAGATGAAGGCGGAGCGAGAGAGACGAGAAGCTATCCTTATAGCGGAAGGTCAGAAAAAGTCTACTATCCTTATTGCAGAAGGTAAAAAGGAATCTGCCATCCTTGATGCGGAGGCAGAAAAACAAGCAGCCATACTTCGTGCGGAAGCTCAAAAAGAAGCTACCATCCGTGAAGCGGAAGGTGAGGCAGAAGCCATTCTTAAGGTTCAGCAGGCTCAGGCTGACGGACTTAAGATGCTAAAAGATGCAGATGCCGACAACGCAGTACTTCAGCTCAAGAGCCTTGAAGCTTTTGGCAAAGCAGCAGACGGTCAGGCTACAAAGATAATCATTCCCTCGGATATTCAGGGATTGGCAGGACTTGTTACATCACTTACAGAAATAGGAAAAGAAAGTAAATGAGTATAAATCTACACAACAGAAATTTTCTGAAGCTTATGGATTACACAGCCGATGAGATTCGCTATCTGGTTGATCTTTCCGCTGAGCTTAAGGACAAAAAGAAAAAAGGAATAGCTCATGATGAGCTTAAAGGCAAAAACATCGCTCTTATATTTGAAAAGACCAGTACCAGGACGAGATGTTCATTTGAGGTTGCTGCTCATGATCTGGGTATGCATGTCACATATCTTGATCCCAGTGGTTCACAGATAGGAAGAAAAGAGAGTATTGCAGATACAGCCAGAGTTCTTGGCCGCATGTTTGATGGTATTGAATACAGAGGATATGGTCAGGAAATAGTTGAGGATCTTGCAAAGTATGCGGGAGTTCCGGTTTGGAACGGACTTACCAACGAGTTCCATCCCACTCAGATGATAGCGGATATGCTAACTGTCAAGGAGAAGTTTGGTCGTCTTTCGGATCTGAAGTTTGTCTATATGGGTGATGCAAGATACAATATGGGCAATTCACTTATGATCACCTGTGCAAAGCTGGGCATTGATTTTGTTGCCTGCACAGACAGCAAATACTTCCCGGATGAAAAGCTGGTATCCTATGCTAAAGAAGAGGCAGTAAAGAGCGGAGGATCGGTTACACTTACAAGTGATGTTTCCGAAGGCACAAAGGATGCAGACGTTATATACACTGATGTATGGGTTTCTATGGGAGAGCCGGAGGAAGCTTGGAAGGAGAGGATAGATGCGTTACTTCCCTATCAAGTCAATTCGAAGGTGTTCGAAAAGACTAAAAAGGATGCGATTTTTATGCACTGTCTTCCAGCTTATCACGATCTTGGGACTGAAGTTGGTAGAGGAGTGCACGAGAAATACGGTCTTAGCGAGCTTGAGGTCACAAATGAAGTCTTCGAAGGAGAACACTCGGTAGTCTTTGATGAGGCTGAAAATCGCATGCATTCCATCAAGGCTATTATGTACGCAACACTTAAATGATACTTTGGATGGCAAGTTATACATGGGAGGTCGTTTGGCCTCCTATTTTTATGTATCACAGCATATGTATAAGCGAGGACCGGCAGCAGTCGTTATGCCGGCGAATTTTTGAGTAAGATCGAAGGGATGAGACAAAATGAATATAAGTATCAGTGAATTCGATGTAATAGATTCAACCAATGCTGAGGTGGAAAGGCATCTGGCAGCAGGCGAAGATGAGGGGTTTGTGGCTTTTGCGGGAGAGCAGACAGCCGGAAGAGGAAGAAGCGGTCATGACTGGGAGTCTCCTCCAAATGTTTCTGTGGCGACAAGCATAGCTCTTTTTCCGACCGGGGTTCCCATTGAACGGATACCAAGGTTAACTAT
>JAILKW010000026.1 GCA_024693455.1 Lachnospiraceae bacterium | reverse complement strand
ATCAGTTCCCTCATCCGGGAATAAATGTCCTGTTGGATTTCTGTGCTTAGGCTGGGGAAAAAATTTTGATACCTGCTTATTTTTACCATTTTTTCCGGAATATATTTTTTCATTCTGTCCTTCTCCGTTTCGATATAATAGTTGTCTTCCAGGCTACTCCCTCAGGTGAAGGGAAACATTCTAAATCCAAAGGGCATTTACTAATTGATCGCCAGTCTTATCTCCCGGTCCAGTTCTGCCTTTTGTTCGCGCAGCAGCAACTGTTTTGAATGCTTTGCATAAGCATCACTTCCGATATCCGAAAGATATTCTTTTGCATATACATCCCGTCCTATCATGGTAAGGAAAAGAACCATTTCCTGTCCGTCACCGAAAGTTCTTTCAATAAAGGAAAAAACATTCTCCGTATGTTTGCCGGCAGCTGCTATCCGGTCCTGTCTCATATCCTCCGCCGACTCAAATTTTTCCTTTTCAAGGTCAAGCTCGTCCATGGAGAGAAAATCCTTTTTTGAAAGTATCTCCTCTCTTAATGCCTTTTGTTTTTTCAGGTCCATGGAATATGTATAATAATCATTTGAAAGTGCATCAAAAAGAAGATGCAAAAGAGATAATCTCTCATCAAACGGTGCTGTTCGCACATCATCCGAACCTTCGATCAAGTCTCCTCCCAGGATGCTTCCGATCGCAAATTCCTCATGATATTTTTTATATAAAGTAAGATAAGTGTGAAAAGCCTCCGCTATCTCCGGATCCGATATGTACTCACTTACCGTGTCTACCGTAATATCAAAGTTGTTCCTCTCATAAGCAAACAATATCTCGGAAAGATCTTCCCAGCCTCTGGCTGTCACAAAATAAGTCTCTTCCGCATCGGTTCTTACCCTGTAAAAATACTCGGCCCTGATATCCAAAAACGCCTTAACCGCTCCGTGTAATCTGCTTTCCTCAGCATATTCCAGAAAGACCTCCCGGTCTACTTCAATATCCATCTTTTTCACACGATCAAGGGTTACCATATCAAATTCTCTTGCGCTCCTGTTATAGAGCGGCGGATTACCGGCACAAACTATAACATAGCTTCGCGGCACCTTATGTGTACCAAAGGTCTTATACTGCAGGAACTGAAGCATCGTGGGCAGAAGTGTTTCCGACACACAGTTTATCTCATCCAAAAACAATATGCCCTTATCATTTTTTGTTTCCTCAATCTTATCATAGACCGATACAAGGATCTCACTCATGGTATATTCGGTAACGGAAACCTTTTTCCCGTCATAATCCCTTTCCCTTACCACGGGAAGACCTATCGCACTCTGTCTTGTATGGTGCGTAATAGTATAGGAAACCAGGTTAATCCCCAGCTCATCCGCTATCTGCTGCATTATGGCCGTCTTTCCTATCCCGGGTGCACCCATTAAAAGCACCGGTCTGCAGAACCTTTCGCTGATAAGGTAATTGCCTTCCTCATCCTTCTCAAGATAAGCCGCAACCGTTCTTTTTATTTCTTCCTTCGCCTGCCTTATATTCATCAGATATATACCTTTCCCGCCCAATCCGGAACTCCGTGATCGTCGTAATCTTCATCTTTTAAAAACACAAAAATACTTTCGTAATTACCGGGCTTTGAAGGATATATCCCATAACCGTCGGTAAAGTAAAGCACTGCCCTAAGCTCATTTATTTCTCCAGATGCCGCCTTGTCTTTCAAATACGTAAATACCGGTCTAAAGTCTGTACCGTATCCTCCCGATACTTCAAAATGATCCGCATACTTTTTTATATCGGAAGGATTCTTTAATGTTATGACTTTTTGTACCCGGTCATCGCATTCAATAATAAAAACCTTTGATCCCGAAAAAAACATATCCTTACCTTCTAAAATAGAATAAGTTTCCTCCAAAAATCGTTTGACGTGTTTTTGTTTGGTGGATGCGGAAGTATCTATTGCTATGGCAAGTGTTTGAAGCCTGTTTTCCTCTCTGCCCTCCTGCTCCTCGATAAGGGGCATATCTCCGTACATCTCCATACCGTAAGTATAATAAGACAGATCAAAAGCATCCGGATCTATACCTGCAACCTCCCGTCTTTGCATAAATCTCTCCAAAAAACTCCGGTAGCTTTTCCCTGTTCTGTTAAGCTTTAAGTTCCAGGTCAAACGTCCTACGTCACTGCCCGTCTCACTTCCTGTTTGCTCTGCTTCAAGTCTGACTGCTTCAGCTGTCTTTTCCCAAACCTCTTTAAGCGGCAGATTAACCATGGGGATTTCTTTGATATCGTCATTTATCGGTGGTTTATCCGGTTCCTTGTTCTCCCTCTCCCAAAAGCTGTGATCATCCAGCAAAAACTCGCTTTGCATCTTAATTATCATATCTCCGTCCGGGGGATTTTCGATCAGATCACGATATATACGCTCCGCTGTGAAAGTCCGAATCCGGTCTCCAAACCACTTGTAGCATTCTTCCCTAAAATCACTGCTTATAGCCCTAAGACCTTCAATATCCATAGAATCCACAACAGACTCAACCGTAATATCACAGGCAAGATTCCATAGATCCCAATCCCTGTTTTCATTGGGGTACTGCACGAAACCATGAAGCAAAAGATTATGCAGCAGCATATGCATATATGTACGATTAAGCTTTCCCGGTCTTGACAGATACGTTTCACATACATAGGAAGGATTGAACCTGACATTAGCGCCATCCGTTCCTATACTTCCCGTCCTAAGATCCATTACATCAAAAAGATTGCCTATGGGGCGTGAAAGATAAGGCATATCCATATAAAGTTCATTTCTAACTATGGCAAGCACCTTTTTCCCAAGCTTTGCCAGTTCGTCCTTCGATTTCAAAATAAACTCATCCTTCCACCCTTTTGGGTCAATATGCCATCCCCGTTATTTGTATATCTTAAAAGCAGCGCCACTATTGGTGCCATAGAAGTATCGGAAAGCTGTGGCAAAACCTTCTTTACGGCTTCCGTAGAGATAAGCCTGTGCTCCGTAAGATAAGAAACGGCTTCCTCCGCCCCTGTCTGTTCCCTGACTAAAACCTTAAGAACCTCTTCATCTCTTGTTTTTAAATATTCCGTATATGCCTCTTTGTGTTCCTTCAAAAGATTCATGGGATACATCAGTCTTGAAATTGCAATAATGCCTGCCTCATCTGCCACAGCAGCATCCGTACCTATCACTCTGGTAAAAAGATTGTCATACTCCCGGACAGATATCTCGTACTTTCCTATGCACTCCCGCAATGTATAGCCGACTCCCTCTATCTTATGATGTATCGCTCTTGCGAAAGTATCTTCTACAAATCCGTATAGATATGCAGGGAAAAATAACCTAAGTGCATCCGCTTTCCCTTTGATGTCAACGACAAGCTGCCTGTCATGATCTGCAACAAAAGCTTTAAGAAGCGCAAAATCACCGCGGATACTGCCTCCTTCTACAGCAAACGGTTCATCATATTCCATTATGATCTTTCTGATGCCGGCGAACCGCTTTGGCACACCTGCATAATATTCATCTATAGTCTTCGGAAGTATAACAGGATGTCCGTTTTCATCAATCCCCGTTACCTTTATTTCCTTTTCATCTGTACTCATTTTCGTCCTGTCAATCCTATGCATACATCAAAATAACAGTTTTTGTCTTTTGTCCGGCATTTTAATTTATTATAGTCGTATCCGCTTCCTTAGTAAGCGGATTTTTCTTTGAATAGTTAAAAAGAACGTATCTGTCTTTGTCCTTTTTCGTACTTATCTTTCCGCTTCTTATCTCCTTAAGTCTCTCTAAGTCCCAAACCGGACAAGCAAACGGTTCCAAATGAGTCATCCCCGAAAGCTGCCTGCTGTCATAATCACTTAGCTCCGGCAGGAATCGTCTTGCTTTTTCCTCTTCCTTGTAAAAAGCGTGTCTTACCTGTTTATATCCTTCGTCCGTAAGGGATCTGCAAAAGTCAGGCCTGCTCTTCATATTCTCCCTAAGATACAGATCATAGGTTAGAAGCTCTGCATATATGTAATCTTCTCCGCTATCATATTCCGATGCAAAATCCAAAAGTATTTTATAACGATATACTCTGGAAGGACTGTTGGTAAAATAGCCTTTATTTTCATAATACTCCGCAAGCTTTTCAAACATAACAAACGGTGAGGGAAAAGCACATACAAGAACATTCAGCGTATTAATAAACTGGTTGCTGTTGTAATAAAGCTCCACCATCTCCTCTATCTTCTTTAACCGTATCACATCCGAATAAGAAAGCCAATTCGTATATAAAACCTCGTACGGCGGATTCTCTGTATATGAAATCCCGAACTCCTCAGCCTGCAAAGAGATCCTTGTCCCGCTTAAAACCTTAAGAAATCCAAGCTGAAGCTGATCCGGACGCATTGAGTAGACTCTGTCAAAAGACCTGCCAAAACTCTCGTAATCCTCATATGGCAATCCCGCAATAAGATCAAGGTGCTGATGAATGTTTCCGTTCTTTTTTATCTCTGAAACAACATATTCAAGTCTCTTAAGATCCATCTTACGATTTATCGCCTCAAGAGTTTTTTCATTTACGGTCTGCACTCCTATCTCCAGCTGTATCTGTCCGGGTCTTAATTTTTTTATCAGATTTATCTCTTCATCCGTAATAATATCCGCTGCGATCTCAAAATGGAAATTCGTAATACCGTTGTCATTTTCATACAAAAACTGCCATATTGCCATGGCATGTTCGTGAATACAGTTAAAGGTCCTGTCTACAAATTTAACCTGACTTACCTTATTTTTAAGGAAAAATTCCAGTTCCTTTTTCACTGTCTCAATATCACGCAACCTTAGTCTTTTATCAATGGAAGACAGACAATAACTGCATCTGTACGGGCATCCTCTGCTGCTCTCATAATATATTATCCTGTTGGCAAATGGTTTTATATCATCATATAAAAACGGAAGCTTTCCCATTTCGGTCGTTGCTCTTTCAGATGTATAACCCGTTTTTAAATATAAACCCGCAACGGAAGAAAAATCCGGCTCTTTACTCTCCTTATACCCGGCCAAAAGTTCCTTGAAGGTAACTTCCCCTTCCCCTATCATAATGCCCTTAATGAAAGGAAATTCCTCCATGATCTTTACGGCATTATAACTTACCTGGGGTCCGCCGAGCCAAATATCCGTTTCCGGTAATATCTTTATAAGATCAGGCAGCAATTGACTTATAATATTCCAATTCCAGATATAGCAGGAAAATCCTACCGCATCCGGTTTACTTTCGTAAATTTTGGCAAGAATATCCTCTGTCCTTTGATTGATCGTATATTCCGCTATCCCTGTCATATCTTCATATTCTTCCCTTGCATATGCGTAAAGCGAATATATGGCAGGATTTGAATGTATAAACTTAGCATTTACCGCAACAAGTAAAAATTTCATGCCTTCTCTCCAATAACCCCCACCTGTATTATTGCATAAAGGTGGGGGATTTTTGAAACTTTTGTTATACCCCCACCTGCGCTAATGCCCGAAAGCAGGGATTTCTCCGAGCGGTCTATAGATTTCCCTCCGAAGAATTATATGAACCACGTAAATAATTTCCAAGGTCAGTAATACAAAGAAGTGTTACAACGAGAAATACACCCGGTATGAGTATTATCCACCACGAACCGGTAAGCAGTGCCTTTTCTGACAAGCTAAGCATACTTCCCCATGTTATGATCTCAACCGGAAGCCCTATCCCAAGAAAGCTGAGAGTGGATTCCGAAATGATCGCAGATCTTATGCTCATAACTATCATAAACATAATGCTGCTCATAAAATTAGGCACCAGATGTTTGAACAGAACATGCATGAAACCACCGCCCATCATCTTTGATATCAGCACATAATCCTCACTCCGGATCTTTCTTACTTCCGAACGGACCATCTTCGCAATTCCCATCCAACCCGTAATACCTATTATAACCGAAATTCCAAGGACATTTCTCTGTCCCAATGCAGCCTGCATAAAAACTATAAGCAGTATTGACGGGATACTTAAAAGTATCTCCGTAAATCTCATTAAGATATTGTCCAAAGTATCTCCGGAAAGACCGCTTATCGTACCGTATACTATTGCTATAAACGAAGATATCACCGTTGAGAGGATTCCTATAAAAAGAGATTTCCTGCCCCCATACCATATCATTGACCAGATATCTCTTCCAAGAGTATCGGTTCCAAAAAAGTGTCCGCCTCCCGGAGCCCGGTTTACCTCATCAAGAAGCATCCTTGCAGGATCATAAGGCATTATAAGCTCACAAAACAAGCATCCAAAAAGTATTAAAAGTAAAACTATGGCTGAAAACAGAGGAAATCCTTTGGAAATCAACTTTTTCTTTTCACTCGCCCTTACTGTTGGCCTGTAGTTTTCTCCTACAATTTCAAAATCATCAATTACCGGTCTATCCTGCATCATCCATCATCTCCCTGTGAGAAACAATTTCCATAAGATCCTTCATGTGATCCTTAGCCTTCATTCTCCGGTCAATCCTCTCACTTACAGTCTGGCCTATTATATTGCCTATGATAACCACGATACCTGTTACTACAGTCAAAACCATAAGCATGTTGTAATCATGATACTTGGCACTTTCAAAAGAAAGCGTACCTATTCCCGGATATGAAAATACCATCTCCACAATGTATGTTCCTTCAAGGATATGATTCACGGAAATTGCCATAATGGATATCAACGTAGGTAATATATTTCTTACACAGTGTTTCCACATTACCTTTCTTTTGCTGATCCCCTTTGCCCTTGCAAGCAGCACATACTCCTGCCTTATCTCCTCAAGCAGCCTGTTCCTCAGCATATAAGCATAGTACCATAAATGGCTTAGAACAACCACAGTAAGCGGAAGGATAAGATGCAAAATACGGCTTCCCGGATCATTTGACTTCCCTATAGCATAAGCCCCGCTGCTCGGGAGCAAACGCCACATAACCGAAAACAGCAAGATCAGGACCAGGGAAAGCCAAAATTCGGGTATACAACTTGTAACAGTTCCTACCCTGCAGATTATCCTGTCAAAAATACTGTTTTCCCTGTATGCACAAAAAACCGCCAAAAGCAGTGCCAGACCAAAGGTCAGGAAAAATCCGATCCCGCCAAGCAGGAAGGTGTTAAGGAGTCTTCCCGATATCACACTCAAAACATCCTGCTTATACTTAAAGGATATACCAAAATCTCCGGAAAACGCTGCGCCCAGCCATTTAACATACTGTTCGGGGATTGGTCCGTCAAGTCCAAGTCTTTCATATGCATGTTCTCTTTCCACCGGACTCATTCTTTCAACCCTGTCTCCGTAATACGATGCCAGCGGATCACCCGGCGCCATTCTTGACATGAAGAAGGTAATAAAAGACAGTATCAGGATTGAAATGAGTATGATCGCTGTTTTCCTTAAAACAGCTGCAAGCATTACTTTGTTCCTTAAGTTCATTTATTCATCCTCCCCCAATACGAAGTGACCTTCGGACACCTCTTTCCAATCAGAATGGGTAAACTCTTTTTCAGGTTTTTTATATACGGATATTGTCTTTGCTTTCTCCAAGGCCGGATCCGGCTTTGGCGCATGTGATAAAAGAGCCCTTGTATATGAGTGGATCGGATTTTTAAACAATTCAGCCGTGTTCGCCAGCTCCACAAGATGTCCTTTATACATTACTCCTACTCTGTCGCTTATAAATTCCACCATCGAAAGATCATGAGCAATAAGAAGTACCGCGGTTTCTCTTTCTTTTTTAAGTTCGGATAAAATATCAACTATCTGTGCCTGTATGGAAACATCAAGCGAAGAAAGAGGTTCATCCGCCACAAGAAGCCTGGGCTCCATAACATAGGCTCTTGCAATATTAACACGCTGCCTCTGTCCCCCCGAAAGCTCCGATGGCCGTTTATCAAGAAGACTCTCATCAAGGCGCACCTTCTTCAGGATCTTTTTTATCTGCTCATCTGTCCCGGCGCGGCTTTTGTACACTCTGTGAATCTCAAGAGGCTCTGCGATTATATCTCTGACGGTCATCTTAAAATCAAGGGCATTCCCCGAATCCTGTGATATAAACTGCAGTTCCTTTGACAGCCTCTCTCTTTCCTTTCTGCTGTGGTGTTTTGCAGTCAGATCAATATTATCGTAATAAGCTTTCCCACCGAGGGGCGAATGGATTCCGAGAAGGCATCTTGCCAAAGTAGACTTTCCACTCCCTGATTCTCCAACGAGCGCAAAAACCTCTCCCCTGTATATATCAAATGAAACATGCGAAACTGCCTTTACGTATGAATTTTTCCCTAGTCTGAAATAATGAGTAAGATCGTCTGTCTCCAAAATCTTTTCGGTATGTAATTCTTTAGTTTCACTGCCTTTTTCATCATCGTTTAAAAGATCATAGTTCACCTTCGGTGCTCGCTCATCCAAAAGCCATGTTGCAGCTTTATGAGTCGGACTTACATCAAAAAACGGAGGTTCTTTGATATAGTCTATCTTAAGTGCATATGGATTTCTTGTC
>JAILKW010000210.1 GCA_024693455.1 Lachnospiraceae bacterium | reverse complement strand
TGCGGGATTTGTACGAAATTTGACTCCTTCGGAGATGCTTGAACAGATATACCGTATACAAAGAGAGAGCAATGAAAGGGTCTCAAACATTGTTGTTATGGGCTGCGGAGAGCCTCTGGATAATTATGACAATCTTCTTACTTTCATTGAGATGATAAGCGATGAGAACGGACTTAACATAAGCCAGAGAAATATTACGGTTTCAACCTGCGGTCTTGTGCCAAAGATAAGAGAACTGGCAGAAAAAAAGCTTTCAATAACCCTCGCACTTTCGCTGCATGCACCGACGCAGGAAAAGAGAAAAGCACTGATGCCCGTTGCAAATACCTATGAAATACACGAAGTGGTGTCAGCTATGCAGGACTACGAAAAGATTTCTTCACGAAGAGTTACGTATGAATACAGTCTGGTCTCGGGCGAGAACGATACCGATGAAGACGCAAGACTTCTTTCCGAACTTTTGAGAAAAACAGGAGCACATGTAAACCTTATTCCGGTCAATCCGATAAAAGAGCGAAGCTTTACTCCGCCGGATAAGGGCAGAGTAGCCGCTTTTAAAAATAAACTTGAAAAAAACGGAATAAATGTTACTATTAGAAGGGAGATGGGTCGTGATATAGACGGCGCCTGCGGTATGTTAAGAAGCAGGGTATCTTCCGAAAAAGGTCAGATCGGTGAATGAGGATTCTGGCTGTGACGAAGGGAGTTTTATGGATTTCTACGCGCTTACGGATATAGGCAAAGTAAGACAATGCAATGAGGATTATCTATTTGCATCGGACAAACCTGTTGGGCCTCTTCCTAATCTGTACATTGTTGCTGACGGAATGGGTGGAGCGAACGCAGGAGAGTATGCTTCCGAGTATACGGTCCGTTCGGTGGTTGAGATGATCCAATCATCCACACTTGCACCGGGGCTTTCGGAAAAGGAAGCAGTAGAAGAGGCTATCAGGGATGCAATAGGTGTTACAAATTGGCAGATACACGATATTTCAAGGCGTGAGGAAGATAAGGCCGGTATGGGGACTACCCTTGTATTGGCGACGGTACTTGAAGATATAGTTATAATTGCCAATGTAGGTGATTCGAGAGGTTATTCATTTTATGATGGCTTGCTCAGTCAGGTGACACTTGACCATTCTTATGTTGAGGAACTTGTTCGCAGGGGTGAGATGACCCCTGAAGAAGCCAGGGTTTCAAGGTTTAAAAACAGGATTACGAGAGCGATTGGAGCGGAGCCTTCTGTTCGAATCGATTTTTTTGGTGTTACAAAAGAACCGGGTTCTAAGATCATCCTGTGTACTGACGGATTGACGAATATGCTAAGCGATGAAGAGATGGCAGATATTTTAGGCCGGGAAGCCGATACAAAGACAGCAGTAGAACAGCTGCTGGAGGGAGCGATAAACGCAGGCGGAACGGATAATATTACGGTTCTTTGCATCAGCATTTGACCGAAAAAGAAATAAGGGAGATTTTTATGTTAACTAGCGGTACATTTCTGGGAAGCAGATATGAGATCATAGATAAGATAGGCGCCGGAGGGATGTCCAATGTATATAAGGCAAAGGATCATTCTCTCGGAAGAGATGTGGCTATCAAGGTATTAAAGAGCGAATTTGCGGATGATTCGTCTTTTGTTACCAAATTTAAAGCGGAAGCACAGTCTGCCGCTTCATTGGAGCACCCCAATATAGTCAATATTTATGACGTGGGGAGTGAAAACGGCAATTATTATATCGTTATGGAATACGTTGAGGGTATTACACTTAAGACGTATATTAATAAAAAGGGCCATCTTGGATATAACGAGGTCCTTTCAATAGCGATCCAGGTAGGACGCGGAATTGAGGCTGCCCACAATAAAGGTATTGTTCACAGGGATATAAAGCCTCAAAACATAATAATATCAAAAGAGGGTAAGGTAAAGGTTACGGACTTTGGAATAGCCAGAGCAGCCACCTCCAATACGATACATGCCGACCTCATGGGATCGGTACATTATTCTTCGCCCGAACAGGCAAGAAACGGATTTGTAAATTATCAGTCCGATATTTATTCACTGGGTATAGTGATGTATGAAATGTCTACAGGTAAAGTTCCTTTTGACGGGGATACTACCGTTGCAGTGGCAATTCAGCATCTTCAGTCCGAGATGATCCCGCCCAGTCAGATAGTTTCGGATGTTCCCATAGCAGTGGAGCGTATTATCTTAAAGGCTACAATGAAAAGCCCGGACAGAAGATATGCTACCATTGGAGATCTTTTGACGGATCTTAAAAAAGCACTTGTTAATCCCGACGAGAATTTTGTTATTATTCCGGAGGTGGGAGAGGTCGATAAGACAAAGGTTATTCTTCCCGAAGAACTTACACGTATTCAGGAAGCTGCAAACGCAGCCCCCACACCGGTGAGTGAGCCTGCAAAGCCCAGAAAACAAGAGCCCCAGGTGGAATATGACGAGGAAGAGGAAGAGGATGAAGAAGGCGGAGTAAATCCCAAGATTGATAAGGTCATCAATATAGTAGGTATTGTAGTGGCTGTTATCATCGTCCTCATTCTTATATATGTTGCAGGCAGTATATTCGGACTTTTTAAGTTCGGGCCTGCAAAGCATGAAGAACCCCAGGAGACAGAAAAAGTCGAAGAGACGGGGGTTGAAGTACCCAATCTTCTTAACATGACAGAGTCTGAAGCAAAGGCTGCTCTTAAGGGAGTTGGTCTCGGATTTGACGTAATAGGAGAGATGGCTTCCGAGGAGTACGAAGAAGGACATATCTGTGAACAGGATCCTGTCAGCGGAGACAAGGTAGAAGAAAACACCACTATCAAGGTTAAGATCTCAAGCGGAGCCGGAGATATAGAGATACCCAAGGTTGTAGGCGCCAAGCTCGAAGAAGCGGTTGAGACACTTAAAAAGGCCGGCTTTGATTACAATCCTACTTACGAATACAGTGACACGGTTCCTCAGGGCCAGGTTATTTCGCAGACACCCAAGGAAGGGGAGAGCGGAAAGAAGGGTGATACCATTACTCTTACGGTCAGCCAGGGAGTTGAGACCATGCAGGTTCCCGATGTAAGAGGCAAGTCTCAAAGTGAGGCC
>JAILKW010000197.1 GCA_024693455.1 Lachnospiraceae bacterium | reverse complement strand
CGTCAGTACCGGCAAAAACATAAGTCCTGACAGGGTATTCTATTTCATAATTAACTGCCGCTATACTTAAATGTTCCCCGTCGCCTCTTAAAAAATCAGCCGGAGAACCACTGGTATTTTCTGTATTCTGTTTTACCTCTGCCGTCTGCGGTGCAGCCGCAGTCGAATCTTCTTTTGACGGCTTGTGATGAAATAATGATGTAACAAGCAAAACACAAATCGCAGGTGTGAATATCATCACAAGGATCTTTATTATATTGTGCTGCTTTCCATCTTTCATCTAAAGCTCACATCCTTTACAACTGCTCAAATAGCACTTCTGCCCGCTTATCCATTGTCAAAACAAAGGACTTACCAAGCTTTGCAGCTATCTCTCTTCGACCTGATGTAATATTGGGCCTTCTGGACACAACATTATGGCAATCACTGCCAAGTACTATCTCGTGCCCCTGATTTAAAAGCTTGAAAGATCTTCTTCTCTTAAGCCACTTCCCGATAAAAGCACCTGCATTCATCTGAGGAATAACAGGCATCGAAAACACCTCATTCCAATAAGACATATCTTTTTGATAAGGAAAGTATCTTTCGATATGGGCTATGATAAGGCGAATATCCCTTTTTTCGATGAGATCTTCCACATCGGAAACCATATTCTTATCCCACTGCATAAAAGGCATCTCAAGTAGTAAATATCTGCCTTCATTAATGCAGAGCTGATCCATGATATCTGCTTCTCCGCAGCCGGGGAAATAACAAACCTCCGCTCCAAGCTTAACCTGAATATCACCAATACCGGAGCCTGCACCTTCCATAGCCTCAAGAAGCTGCATATACCGCTTTTCTCTTTTATTGAAGTATCCCTTGCCATCTTTTTCTGCATAAAAATGAGGAGTCAACACCAAACGATCAACCCCATCATCTCGCTCCATTGCAAGTAACTTAATAGATTCTTCTATACCGCTGCTGCCATCATCTATGGCAGGCAGTATGTGACAGTGAAAATCAATCATATCTCTCTTTGTATCTATAATCTTTTTTGCACGCAATCGTCATTATAATATCTATAGTAATACTTTGTCAATATCTATAGTAATATTTATACAAAAAAAGTGCCTTTTTATAACGTTTTTGGCTTGCAACTACACATTAGTACAATAAATTTTATTTCCTATTTAAATAAAATAATCTGCATTTAGCTATCCTGCTATATTTGCTTCACCTAACTGAGATAAAAAATAAGGTTCGAAAACCATCCGGTTTTCGAACCTTATAATCTTTAACATATAAAAATTTCTTATTCCCCAAGATTCCAGCTCATAAGCTGCTTCTTTTCTGTTCCGTCATTTTTTATAACGTAAAGATATCCTTTATAATCAACTTCATTTTCAACTGTATTTACAGTTACCAGAAGGTAATCGCCGAGAACATATACATTTCTAAGTCCCTCTGCTTCAAAAACTTCAGTGCTCTTATCACCCTTTTGGCATACAAGAGTAGCCTTTTCTTCATCTCCCGCAAAGGTGTATGTATAATCTCCGGTCTTTAAAGTGTTGTCATCATAGATGCTCATGAAGTTTGAGCATCCGACATCACCTATGCATTTACCGTTTAGATCATAAAACTTTCTGTTGTTGTAATTTCTGTATACGACCTTGTTGCCGTATTTGTAAAGCTGTCCGTCGTAAACATTCTGGTTGATCTTTCCGACTTTTTTCTTGTTTTTGCCGTCAAGAGTCATCCTGTAAACCTTATTCTTTGTAATGGTAATATCTGATATCCCGTCATTTGACTTTGTTACCTTTAAGTAGTAGATATACTTTCCGATAACAACGGGGCTTGTTCCGAGACCGAGCTTAGTCTGCTTACCTGTATTACGATTGGCCTTATAAATATAATCACAGTTTTCGGCTGTACCATTGAAAAAGTCCCTTGCATAGATGAGATTATTCCCCTTTATGTTAAGGTTATAATAACCGTTGTCTCCCTCATACGGAACGATCTCTTTTTTCTTCTTTGTACTTATATCATATCTGATAATTCCCGTTCTGGCGCCATCCATCTCCTTTGCGTAGTAGATGTAGTTTCCCTTCCTGACAGCCATATTGGGGCCGATCACTTCCTTAGCCGCAGCATTAACACCTGCCATAGGTGCCATCAGGCTTAAAACCATGCATACAAGAAGTGCTGCAGATGTAATTATTCTCTTTTTCATTATTAGTCTCCTCTCTCAACTTTATTATAAAATAAATCCGCTTCGGTTATCATGTTACCACTACGTCATTCATTCTTCCATAGCTTTATACGATATTTGTCAAGACTCGCTCGCGAGTCTTGACTATAATGTAAACTACTTTTGAAGTATTCCAAGTATCCTGTCAAAAATCCCGGTATTTTGAATCACAACCACAGCTATCTTCTTTTTGGCCCGGTTTAGTCCGTGGTAGAAATGCCTGACTCTGCCGTCTCCCGAGAGTTCCGACCTTAGGTAACCATCCTCATCATAGAAAAACGAGCCATCAAGCACCATAAGGACCCTGTCATATTCTCTGCTGGTCGCCTCTCTTACATCCGCGATCATTTCCCCATCTCCCGCTGCACCGGCATCTACAAGTCCATCCCTTATATAGGTATAACCTTTATTCATAAGGTCCTGCATAAGCTTTTGGGCTTCAGCCATATCCTTGGCAAAAAGGAGAGAAACCGAGGGATAGCATCCTCTTCTGTGATGACCATTTAAATTTACAACACCCGCTATAAAATCCGATAACTCCTTGTTAAGCCTGATCCTGTTGGTAAGCCTGTATTTGATTATCCCGGGGATCTTCTCGATAAGATCGGAGCTGAATTGCTTTTGTTCACTTTTTGCGATAGGTGCTTCACTGTCATAGGATATTATGACCGGAACAAACCTCTCCTTTGCGTAGGAAAGGATAAACTTAAGAGTTTCCGGATCGAGCCTGTGCCCCTCATCTATAAAAAGGGCTGCATACTCCCTGCTGACAGAGCTAAGATCTGCCTTTTTACAATGAATAAAATCTACCCTCTTAAGCCTCTCATCCAGTTTTTCAAGTTCTGCCTCATGCGCTCCGAAATGGAAAATACCTACCTTTTCACTTGAAGAAAGCTCCAACGCAAGATCATATAAAAGAAGCGTCTTGCCTGTACCGGGGAGTCCCGTAAAACAGGCCAGCATGGGATTTTTCTTTGCAGCATTCCTTGCCCTGTTTCTGATATCCCTTAAGATATTTTTCTTTATATCTCTTTGCTGAAAAGTAAGAAAATATTCTTTTCTTAGGAATCGCCCTGTATCTGTAAGCGGTGAAATGAGATACTCATTCTCCCGAAAAAGCTCTTCAATGTCGCCCGCAAAACAATCCGTCTGCTCAGTGATCGCTTCAACAAGCTCTGACCACTGTGCTTCCAAAAGCCGCCCGGAATGGGACATCCGAACCAGTCTGTCACTACTGCTAATATATGTAAAAAAATAGCCTGTTCGGTTTAACATGGAAAGATAATAGTTATTGAGCTGCAGTTGCTTTCTTATATCCTCGTCCGATACTTCCCTGCTTTTAAGCTCTATATTTAAAACCGATCGCGAACTTATCCTTAAAAGGTCAAATTCCTTCCCAAGCTTCGGTAATGTAAATGAATAATAGAATTCAAAATTAGATATGTCATGAATGTATTCTGTCAAATGCGTACAAAGAGCTGCCATACTCTCCATTTCCCAGCTCTTTATGCGTATGGGTTTCCTGCGTCCTGACATCTGCCTTTCAAGTCTCTCCCATCGCTCCGCACCATATACCCTTGTCAGCCCGTAAATGTTGATCGGCTTCATACTCCCCCTTTAAAGATTCCCCAAAATGCAACCGCGCTTGCAGCTGCAACATTCAGTGAATCCACACCATTATCCATAGGTATGATCACACAGTTATCGCTGTCTTTTAATATATTTTCTGATATCCC
>JAILKW010000185.1 GCA_024693455.1 Lachnospiraceae bacterium | reverse complement strand
GCCGGATGAACTTTAAGAAAGGGATCTGTTATTTCTTCCGAAACCGCGAATATTTTATCAAAGCGGTGATAATCGCCCATATCAAGTCCTCTTGTATATCCGGCCTTTTCATAATCCACATGAACAAATGCAATCTTTTTTTTCGCCTTTATACGGTTTGCTACATAATATGTTGCGCCCCCTTCTATGAATGAAACAGCTATATCATAGGTCTTATTATTTAACGGCATTCCGTTTGCAAGCATCCTCCAAAGAAGCTTATCAAAACTCACATTACCTGCTCTTTTCATCCTTGCAAAGTGATAAATAATATAAGGGATACACTTAAAGCCGTTTTGAGGAGAAAAGAATCTTCCAATACATAAAAGCATCAGATGAAGTCTGCCTTTTTTTGAAAGAACCGGCGTCGGATCATGATGACCTATAAGATTAACGTTATTTGGAAGCTGATTTGCAAGTTCTCCCTGTCCTGTGATAACCTCAAGATCAATATCATAATCCTCCTTTGGTATAAGCTTAAGAAGGTTTATAAGAGCTCTTTCCGCGCCTGCTCCTCCCAATGTATTTATCACAAATAAAAGTTTTTTTTTCATTTGGGCTCCTCATGTGTTAACTCTTTGTCCGAAAGACTTTTTAATAATATCTCATTCTCCTGGTTCAAAAGAGAAACATGTATAGCCAGTTCATGATTTTGCCTTGTAAGAACCGAAAGGGATACGGTAACAATAAACATTATGATTACGAGAAATCCCATTATAAGAAGAAGAGGTATCAAAAGTTTGGAGTCCACATGATCGAAAGCTGACCAGTCTTTTTTTAATATTCCTCCCAAAAGCATAAAAATAGAGATAAAAAGCCAAAGCATACCATAAGTTTCGCCCAACCTTTTTGTTGCATAAAACAAAAAATCCAACACCAATAGTACGATTGCCGTAATTATAATGAGTAAACGGATTGATATGATCATGTTTTTTCCTCCTTTGCGTCCTTAGGAGATTTTTTCCCTCTTTTTTTTATCTTAATGCTTTTTTTATCTGCTGCGCCCGGCATATCTTCAATTATATCGTCCGCATCCTTTGGTGCATCCGCAGAATATACCATACTTGAAGGTCTTTTGCCTTTCCCCCTTTTAACAAGATGTCCTTCGCAAAAAATATGTCTGTCCATATGTCTCTCAACCCATCTGAGTCTGAAATATGCAACCATCCATCCTGCCAGCGCACCAATGAAAATTCCGAGTCCGTACCAAATGGGATGCAGTTCTTTTGCAAAAACAGAGGCTGCAAAAGTGGCTGCAAAAAATATCACTCCCGTAAGCATCGCACCAACAAGATCATTAAAATAATATAAAAATATCATACAGCTGTACATTACAAACATAATAAAATATGCTGCAGCCATAAGAGGATATATCTGCATGGTAAGTCCGGACATTCCCATACCCGGCATAAAAATAACAAACAGCAAAAAAAGCACCACGGAAATTATAAACTGTAGTCTTATAAGTTCCAGCAGCTGTGACGAAAGCTGATCAAACAATCGTCTTTTTGCCACCTCTATATCCGAAAGTCGTCCACCGATAATAGCCTCGGAATACGCTTTGTACTTTTCATGAAATTTACGTTCAACACTGGTAATAAAAATTACTGTAGCAGTGATATTTGTAGCCAAGGCCAAAAATGTAGCCATATCGTAAGGTTCTGCACAGACATAAGTTTCTCTTACCACAATTTTCATATCTGTTGTCCAAAAAACAAAGTTATGAACGTAAAGTCCCAGCATATAAAATGTATTGCTCACGATGAGCCACCAGTATTCCTTAAAATACGGAAGTAATCTTAAGTAACTGTGACTGCTGGTTGTAAAATAATGCCTTACCTGAGCCATCTCGAACCCGGCGATAAGTAAAAAGCCGGCATCAAGACCTACAAGTATCGATGTTGTGGATGCAACTTTGAAGACTACGGTAAGCACGACTGATGTAATAAATGTAAGTATCATTCCGAGCAAAAAGAACAGACTCATTTTTGCATAATCCTTTGTTGCGGAAAGATAAAGCATTACATAAAAGACAAAGATGAGCGCCATATATCCCACAAAAGAGATCAAAATATAAATAACATCCACACCACCAACAAGATATTCATGTAAAAAAAATGGTATGCATGGTATGATCGCAACCACAACCGTAAAAGCGAGTGCACCGTAGAAGCATGGTAATATCTCATCATAGCGTTCTTCATATATCATATCTGCAAGATATCTTGATATAACTGCATTAAGGGGTGTTGTAAAAAGCAGGGCGAAAATAAAAATATAAAGCATCGTACATGAAAACAGTTCCCTTTCATTGTAGGGAAGTTTGTTAAAGCCAAGTAATTGCTCCAGTGCAAACACCGTACCTATGACCAGTATCATAGGTGCTATCGTAACAACAACACTGTATGACATTCCGCCGAGAGTCGTAACCAGCGTATGCTTCTCATATATTCTGTTTAATCTGACACCCAGTCCAGCCATATGTCATCCTTTCAAAACATTAAAGATTTGATTCAAAATCATTGTATATTTTGCGATAAGTCTTCTCCATATCCTGTATGCGATATTTATTTAAAGCCCTTTGATATCCTACCTCTCCCATACTTTTTCGAAGAGACGAGGAACTGCCGAGCCTTATCATGGCATCCGCTATCTCAGCTACGTTCATGATATGTGTAACAACTCCGGCATCACCAAGTTCGTCACCGTCTTCACCGTAAATGAGTCCGAAACAATTTCCCACATCTGTAGCTACCGCCGGCAGATGTGCCGCATATCCCTCCAAAATGGTAAGAGGTTGTCCTTCACTTATTGAAGTAAGGATAGTAAAATCCATCCTTCCAAGATAATCCGTAACATTTATCCTTCCGGTAAATACCACATCCGGGATCTTCATTGTTTCAACGAGATCAAAGCATTCTTTTGCATATTCTTCATCCTCTTCGGTAGGTCCCATTATCCAAAGTTTAAGTGCGGGTCTTCTTTGTTTGGCATATCCGAATGCTCTTATCATAGTCTTAACGTCTTTTATCGGTGTAACACGAAGTACCGCCCCGATGTTCACATATCCCTCATCCTCCGGAAGTTTGCCCGGAAGATTTTGAAACCTTTCCATATTGATCCCGTTGGGTGTGATCATGAGTTTTGAAGGCTGGGCCCCAAGTTCTATCTGAAGTTCTCTGGCATGGTCATAAAGACTCGTTATAAGATCGGCATCGTTATAAGCAAGGGTAGACATCTTTTTAAACTGGTCTATCCAAAGGTTCTTATAAACTCCCTGAACCCATTTTGCTTTGATCAGCTCTTCTTCTCTTTCTCTCGTATATATACCGTGTTCAGATACCAAAAGTCCGCATCTGTAGCGTCTTTTAGCCATTGATCCGACAATTCCCGCATAACCTGTTGCCACACAATGGTAAAGATCTGCCTTTGGAGGAATGAATTTCATTGTATAAAACATCGGCAGATACATAGACCTCATCGTCCATAGGAAATCCGAAAAAACCATATCGGTAAAGCTATTTCTGTAGCAACTCTTTACCGCCTCCAAAAAATCCTCTCCCATCAACAGATTATCTATGAGGATATTCTTTTTCTGGAACATATCAAAAAGCGTATCCCAATCAACTTCTCTGTTTACAAGAACACTTTTTAGTGCATTATATTCTTTTTTATTGAGTCTGCTTGCCTTTCCGGCTCTTTTATCGGCCCATTCATAATCCTGAAGGTAAATCTCATGTACTTCTTTAAGATTCTCCGGCAGCTCATATACAAATTTCCCGCTTGCGGATCTGTCGGCAATTATAGCAACAACTATAAATTCATGCTGAGGAAATGAACGTATCATACTGTGTATCCAGCTTGACACACCTCCTACAACATAAGGGTAACACCCTTCCGCCACCAATGCAATTCTCATGGGTATCTCCTATATCATCTGTCATCTATTTCAATAACGACTTTTTGATCATTTACTCTTATCAAATAAACATCCTCTTCAACTTCTTTATAAGTTGCTCCTGTTATTTTGTATATTTTTTTACCCATTGCACGAAACAGGTAATACTGTGTCTGTCCTGCTTTACAATTGGTACTTAATGTTATTTTTTTTGAAACATTTACGACTGAATACCTGCAATTAAGAAAATTTCTGGCTCTTATGCCCGCTTTTGAAAGCGTAAGCTTGTCAAAATAATCAGCGTCTTTATAATAAGTCTCCACATTGCTTGCAAACCTGTCAAACTTATTCTGCCATTCATCCTCTGATGATTCGGGATAAATTACATCAGAAAAATCTTCTTTGATCACAAGGTATCCCATTGCGGTAAGTATTGATCTTTCTCTTATATCATCCGAGAATTTATGATCGCTTGCATTGCTTACCGTAGATAAATACACCAAATCTCCTGACAGTGAACCGATAATATGCGGTGTCTGCTCCTTGTCTGCTATTACCGTGTTTAATTCCGTAAGTCCAGAGGCATTTTTTATACTTGTCGCATCGTTTATCGGATTATTTTTAAGGCTCGCTATCTGCAGCCCATAGTCGGGAAGTCTCTCTTTAAGATATACCGTATCAAGATACGTAAGATCATGATTCCCAAAAGCAAAACCTACTTCCCCGTGCTGCTCCCTTATAAGCTGCATATAAGAAACAAGTACCTCATCATCCATTATGGATGCACTTTCATCTCTAATGTAAGGAGCCATTGTATAGCTTGGCAAAAAGTTGGTCTTATCAACTATCGATGCAAGTCCTGACCAGATCAAATCTCTTTGCACACTCATGGCATCCCTTTCATACAGCTCTCTTAATTTTTCGGAATTTTCATATGCAAATGTCGGATAGTTTTCAAACACGAGGCTTTCTGCATTAACCACCGGATATATCACAAACTTTTTTGAAGTAGCTTCAAACGCAGACATTATTCCCACTCCGGTAATATCCTTCATGTAATCCCCAAGGACAGTATAAATTACCGACTCTCCTATATGATAATTCCAGATGATAGCCGGTGAAAAACCCGGCTGCAGTTTTTTATTTGTTTTTGAATCCAAAATCCCATCAAAAAAATGTGTGCATCCCGCTCCGACTACATACCAGGGAATATTAAGTGTCAGATCCTGTTGATATTTTCCCGATTCATTTTCATCAAGTATTTCGTAATATTGTTCTCCGCCCAGCAAAAATCCGTTGTTTAAAAAGACTCCGTTCAGGCTAACCTGATCCTGCTGCACCTTGATTATTCCAAGCATATTTTGAAAAGCGGGATTTGCCTTAACAAATGAAACATCCGGCATATCAAGAAATACTATCCTGTATCCCATATCTATCATTTTCTGAAGAAAAGGAAGATCCGTTTCCTTTAACATGCTTCCCTGAATACATGCAAGATCTGCCTTATTATGAACCTTTTTGGGTATAATGTCCTCTATACTGTCTGATGCTATGTAAAGACTTTTTCTTTGGAGGTAACAATATTCTCTTATCATTGAGATAAGATCCGAATCTCTGCCAAAAAAAGAGATGTAGTCCTGCGTGACATCCGATGAAACAAGATATTTTTCTGTTACTTCCGGAACAATATCATCGTCCTCATATTCATTTTTTTCATAATTTGAAAGTACAAGTTTAGACGCTCCTGTCAACTGGAACAATAAAGCCAATATAAGCATTACGAGCGTAATTGTAAAAAAATTCCTTCTATTGATCACTTTGTCCAAACTCCTCAGCGTAATCATTGTACCCATAATCTATACCCAGATTATAAGGTACACTACCTTGAATCAACCTGTAGCAAACAAAATCCTTATCTTCATAATAAACAGATATGGCCTCCGGATACAATTTTTCAAGAGCTTCTACCCAAGCCTTGATCCTTGACATGACAACCCAGCGATTAACCCCGGAATATACACTAACCGAAAGTCCTTCCGGAACCTTGATCTTCGCCCCGGTCTTATCCGGTACCAATACATAGTCCACACCGTTGTAATTAACGGAAACAGGCTCTTTTTCTAAATATATATAAACATACTTTGTAGGAATAAATATGTTGGGATCTTCAAGATCGTCAGCATTATCATTATATATATTTACCCTTCCGCTCATCTTTGCATCAGTAACATGTTCAAGCTTATGCAAAAGCACTATTGACTCGTAATGATAACCGTAGAGTTCCATCATTCTAAGTTCATTTACGGGTGACAATATTGTATATGTAAAATCATCATGTTCGTTTATTATCCTGTTTGTACTTATTATCTCCCCGTTTTTTTCACGGGAATCACTGTACGTTTTAAGCTGCTCGGAATCTCTTATGAATCCGGCTTTATATAAACCGACGACGCTCAGTGCCACAACAAAAAGAGCCAAAGCGTGCCTTATCCACCTTGTATATTTCCATTTCATCCATCCGGAGATAGAGTAAAC
>JAILKW010000176.1 GCA_024693455.1 Lachnospiraceae bacterium | reverse complement strand
TCTTAACGGAAATTTCAGTGATCGAAGGCCTTTTTTTACTCTGATCCGGCAGTTTGACAACCATCTTATCTTTTGCGTAAGTCTTACATACCAGTCTTTCCCTGAAAATCTCTCCGTCTTCACTGATAAGAGCCTTGCACTTTCCGCATATTCCCGCACCCGCGCACGGAAAGGAAAAAGGGATCCTGCTATCGCGCAAAATCCCCTTTAATAAGCCTCCTTCAGTCTCAATATGATGCTCTGTGCCATCTTTTATAACTGTAAGAAACATGTATATCTTTATCCTCTGTGCATTGAAAATGATTCGAGATCGTAATTGCTGAGATTTTCATGAATGCCGCGTTCATCAGCCTGTTTAAGAAGAGCTTCTCTGTCCTTGTTGGACAAAATCTTATCTCTGAACGAACTGGGTCCGCCTATACATCCGCCTTCGCAAACCATTCCCTCAATAAAGTCCTCGGGAAGTCTGCCAAATTTCATAAGTGTAAGAGCTTTCTTACATTCCGCCGCTCCGTTGCAGACATTGATCTTGGCATCGATCTCATCCTCGGCCTCTTTGAGGCTCTGAAGCACTGCAGCCGTAACTCCGCCGGATTGTGAAAATCTCTTTCCGAAGATGGATGACTCCTGATAATCATAAGCTTCATCCTCTTCGAGTTCTATATTCTTGGCACTCATAATAGCCCTTATCTCGCTATATGTAAGAACATAATCCGCATTGCCCTCGATATCAAACTCCATAGCTTCACTCTTTTTGGAGATGCAGGGTCCTATAAATACGCAAAGCGCATCCGGCTCCTTAGCCTTGATCATACGTGATACCGCACACATAGGCGAAACAGATGTTGAGATATTCTCTGAAAGTTCGGGGAAATGTCTCCTTATCATGTTAACAAAAGCAGGGCAGCAGCTTGTAGTCATCTTCTTGCCCTCTCGATATGCCTCGGCCCATTCCTCTGCCTCAGCCGCAGCAGTAAGATCTCCTCCGAGTCCAACCTCGATAAAGTCTTCAAATCCAAGCTTCTTCATAGCCTTTTTCCAGCTGTTCATAGTGATCTTCTCACCGAACTGTCCTTCTGTAGCCGGCGCAGCCATGGCATAAACCTTTTTACCTTCCCTAAGAGCATTTATAACAGGTACGATATAAGACTTTGATCCTATTGCTCCGAAAGGACATCTGTGGATACAAAGTCCGCATCTTATACATTTTTCCTCATCAATAACGGAAATACCGTTTTCATCATAGGTGATCGCTCCGACAGGACAGGCAAATTTACAAGGTCTCTTAAGTGCTGCTATAGCGTGATAAGGACAGGCCTGCGCACATTTACCGCACTCCTTACATTTTGATGCATCTATGTGAGAACGATGTGTACCGGCTCTTATTGCTCCGAAATTACATGCATTTATGCAGGCCTTTCCAATACAATTCTGGCAGTTATCGGTAACAACGAAACTGGAAATGGGACAATCCTCACAGGCTGCATGAATAACCTGAATAAGATTACCGTCATCAGACATTCTTGTGGACTTACCCTCTGCAAGTCTTACACGCTCTCTTATTATCTCTCTTTCTTTATAGATACAACAACGGAACTGGGCTCTGGGTCCGGGAATAAGTTCCTCTGCTATATACTCTTTCTCCTCATCCAATGTACCCTCAAAAGCCAACTCTGCCACTCGTCTTAGCACATCATGTTTTATCTTAATTACTCCCTCATCTGCGAACATAACTCTCCTCCTTCTTTGTTTTCTTTTTCATGTCGTACATGCGGGAATCCGCAAGCCTGTATACAGCCTCCTTATCATTCCCCTTAACTTCCTTACTGTATGCTTCACCGTATGCCGTCCTTATATTAAATAACATCCCTTCACTTTTCTCATGTTCAAGTTTGTTCATCTCGATAAGGCATTTTGCTACGTCTCTGGGCGAAGGATCCTTAATAAGTATCAGGAATTCGTCTCCTCCCATTCTGAATACTTCCCCCAACTTGCCGAAGCTTTCTTTTAGAATATCAGAAAATGTTACAAGTAGCAAATCCCCATTTGCATGTCCGTAGGTATCATTAACAAATTTCAATCCGTTAAGATCCATACTGATGATCCCGTACTGAAAAAGATGATCGCAGACATCAGTGATCTCTTTCTCGTAATACGCCCTGTTATAAAGCCCCGTAAGCGGATCCGTATAGGCCATGCTTACAAGATTTCTTTTTTCCACCTGCTCAATATAATACTCATACAGATAGGCAAAATATCCTATAATAAGAATAACTATAAACAAAAATGTTCCAAGCGGAAGGATTGATTTATCTAAAATAAAAAATCTTCCCTTTTCAACATAAACCTGCAGATTAAACCTTATCATATCAATAATGGCTGCGATCACCATCACAAATATGGCAAGATACATGAGTCGGTCCGCCCTTGTAAGTTCTTTTTTATGCGTATGTAAATATACGATCACCTGTATAATGCATATAAAAGATATGATGTGGAAAACCGGCAAAAGCTGACAGATATGCAGCACATTAAACAGATGAAGAGTTACAGCAACAATGAAAAACAATCCGAATATCAGGGTCGATAAATAAATTGCATTATATTTTACTTTCCTTCGTTCATCAACCGTTCCTCTTAATATATCAATAAGCCTCATTAACGGAATCGGTGCAATATAAAGCGAAATGTACTCCACAAGTGTATTCCAGGTCATATCCGGTGAGAAAAGCTGAAGCATCTTTGTATTACACATAGTCCAAAGCCCCATAGAAAGTGACAACAGACCTATAACAAGTATCAGTTCATAATCACGCTTTAAGAAATAAAACAGTAATCCTATTACAGGCAACAATATTCCGGTAAATACCAAAAAAACCGAGATAAAAAAGTTGATGTAATTGGAAGTTGCAAAAAAAGTGATCTCACTTGCGGAATCCATAATGGTAATATTACCTATACTGGAAAACGCATTGGATTCTCCAAGTTTTATTGTAATACGTATCGTCTTTCCGGAAGTATTCTCGGGAAGCCTCACCCTGTGATATCCGCTTCCCACCATCATATTTTTATCAAGTTCATCAAATCCGTAACTGTAGATGGACCTTCCGTCCAATTCTATATTTATAGCCGAAAGATATGTAAGAACTATTATTGAAGATGCCTGTGGTATATCCTGTGGTATTTTGTTCGTAATCTCAAAAACATCTCCTTTTTTCAATAATCCGTCATAAGAAAACGAAGCCGTATTTTGTTTACCGTAATCCTTACCGTTCAGACATATATTCCAATTATCCGAAAAATTAATTATGGAAACATTCGAGTGAAAAAGTGTCCATGCAAAATACGAAATAACAACACTTACCAAAAGCAAAACGTATATTATCGGACGTATAAAACGTTTTTTATTCGTTATTTTCAACTTTCACGACCTTTCCGGGAATTCTTTTTCATCTTATACATTCTCTGGTCAGCCATTCTGTACAAAGCTTCGGGATCGGGATATGTAAGCTCATTGCTCCTTGCTATACCGTAAGCTGCGCTGATTTCCATATCCTGATTATAGGACTCCTCCTTTTCCCTGCGGCTCATTTTCTCTATCAAGCCGTTGATCCCGGCCATATGTTTGGTTCCCTGTACTATTATAAGGAATTCGTCACCACCCATTCTGGCTATTAGTTTTTCCTTTCCAAATACCTCTTTCAGGATATCCGAAAACGTAGTGATCAAAACATCACCTTTTGAATGGCCGTATTTATCGTTAACCTTTTTAAGACCGTTAAGATCTATGTTTATGATCGCATACTCGTCACGCCATTTTGATGCTTCTGCAAGTGTATCCTCTCCCTTAAGCCGGTTTCCAAGTCCGGTAAGTTCATCCTCATATGCCATTCGCATAAGTATTTCCTTTTCGTTTTTATCAAGGCGTCTTGCATACAGATCCAAAAGATATGACCCCATAAAAACGATAACCATGAGAAGAAATCCGAGAGGAAGCGCCAGATCCGCCACTCCGCTAACATCCTCAAAGGCATATTTACTTATGTTGTACCAAATTACATCTCCTATAGCCACAGCTACAGAAATCCACATTCCTATCTGGAAAAGTCTTTCAGACTCATTTAGTACCTTCCATTGTCCCGGCCTTACAAAAAGAAGGATGGGCGTTGTAACAAGGAGCAACAGATGGAATACCATGGTCATCTGACTTATATGTACAACATTGGTAAAATGAAGGAATAAAAAAACTCCAAGCAAAACCAGAATAAGAGTGTTTACAGTCTTAAGAACAATCTTTTCTATCCTTCCCAGATGCTCCCTTTCCCTAAGCGTAAGCCTGATTATCGGGATCGGCATTATATAAAGAGCAACATACTCCACAAGGGAATTGAAAACGAACCGGTTTGAAAAAAGTTCCGCTCCCTTCATGGCAAAAAAAGACCATATTCCGCTTAAAAACGCAAAAAGTCCTATCATTAAAATAGGCTTAAAATCTTCGTCCCAGGTCATTCCGAAAATAGAAATAACCGTCATTGCAAAACCCGCAACCATAAGAAAGATCGACATCATCATCCCGATCTCTCTCTCGTTTGCAAAATCCGAATACGCCTTATCACTCGGAGAAACCACTACTACGGGCAGTGAACTGTATGCACCGTTTTCAGTGGCTGTTATCGTTATCTCAATCTCTTTATTTTGAAGATCAAACGGCAGAATGACAAAGTGATATGCACTTCCGACAAAGGCTTTTGTATTTTCCCAATCACCGAAAT
>JAILKW010000139.1 GCA_024693455.1 Lachnospiraceae bacterium | reverse complement strand
CTCTCCTTATACTTTTCCATGGCAGCTATCGCCCTGGCGTAACTTTCGGAGAAGTTACCGATAGGCTCCCATTTAACAACCTTCTGCTCCACGGTAAAAGCAAAATTAGAGCCTTCACCGTACACACTCGACACCTCGAGCTGTGTTCCCATAAGATCCAGAAGTTGTTTTACTATGTTCATTCCAAGGCCCGTGCCCTCGACTTTTCTGTTTCTCTCCTCCTCAATCCTCTGGAACGGTGAATAGAGTTTTTCAATATCTTCGGGCTTGATCCCTATACCTGTATCTATAATTTCCACGCGAAGGCCTATTGTTTCATCGGTCTTCTTCTCATAGCCCATATTAAAAGTAACCGAACCTTCTTCGGTATATTTTACAGCGTTGGTGAGAATGTTAAGAATAACTTGCTTTATCCTGATCTCATCTCCTATAAGAATGTGCGGAATACCTTCATCTATATTAAGAATAAGCTCAAGTCCCTTGTCATCGGCTTTTGTCTGGATCATATTAACCAGATCGTTAACCACGGAAGACAGTTCATACTCAACCGGAATGATATCCATCTTACCTGCTTCAAGTTTGGATGAATCTAAAATATCATTTATAAGAGAAAGCAAAGTTCTGCCTGCACTTTTAATGTCGAGAGCATAACCTTTGATATCGGATTCATGACTCTCTCTTATTATCATCTCATCCAATCCCAGAACGGCATTTATGGGTGTCCTTATCTCATGAGACATAGATGACAGGAAATTGGTTTTTGCCTCGGCTGATCTTTGTGCAACAGCAAGATCTTCCTTTAGCTGTTGCTCCCTGCGTAAGGTGTCAATAAAATCCACCACATCCTCTGCCATCTCATCCATTGATGCGTAAAGGATTCCTATCTCATCATTTGTAAATATCTCAAGGGCATGAATCTCATACAGAGCTTTCTCCTTCTCATGTCCCTCGGCATCCGAAAACTTCCGAAGCGACTTTGCCATCTGATCGATAGGTATGGCAATACCTGTTTTTGCAAAATAGACCGCAAAAACAACAAAAGGAATGGCTACATTGATGATCATCATTATAAGTTTAAGATCGAAGGCCAGTCCAACCTTGTTAAGCACAAATATTTTTGTATTTTCTTTTATTTCCTGAAGTCCACTTTCCTCTTCTGGGTTCGGTTTTTTTCTGGTCAAAGGACGATCTTTATTTGTTCCATCATCCGATTCGGAGTCCGTAGCCGAAACATCCGTTTGAAAACGATCTTCCGCCGCTGAATCTGATGATTCTTCATCCGTTTTGCTTCTTGTAATCTCCTTAAAAAAATCTCTAAAGTCACTATTTGCCGCCTTAGACTCTTCTATAGCGCTTTCCGCGACATCCGGAATAAGGATATTGGCTGTTACAGCTGCCGTTATACCGAGTACCAACGCTTCTGAAAAGATTATTGCTGTTATCTTTCTTTCTATTTTCGATGCTTTTCTTTGAATATGAGCCCTTTGTTTTTTCTCGGGATCCTGTGAATAATAATCTCCCATGTAAATATATTTACGGAATTTTTCGGGAAGATGGATAAGTAACAGTCTTATTATGACTATTGAAATGGCCGCTCTGGGAATCGTAGTGGAAAACACCATAACCTGATCCACAGCATCCAGCCCCGACAGTCCTTCAGCATTTATTATTCCAAAAAGTATATCCCAGACATTACCCAGGATAACAGCCAGACCTATCGTAAGCCATACACATCCTGATATCGAAGCTATCTTCTTCCTTTTTACCGCCCTGTAGATAATTATCTGGCCCAAAAGATAAACAGCCAGCATATATGAATAATAAGGATTAGTGAAAAAATTATATACAAGATTTATTGCAAACACCAGCATTCCGGGAACCAGTCCGAATGTACCTACCAAAATAAGTCCGGGAATAGCCGACAAAGAGAAATCATATTCACCTATCGCAATATTATAGTGTTCTTCCAATATGTTGACACCGAACTGAGCCGCTACTGCCATACCTATCGCGACCAGACTAACCATGAGTCTTAATGTCTGTTCTCTATGAATGAATAAAGAAAACAAGCGTTTTTCGAGATTGGTCATTCTGATAACCGTCATCCCCTCATTACGCCTGTTAAATAGAATCTTATCTTTTTCTTTCATATGTTTCACACTCCAAACTCACAATCCCTTGTATCCACTGATGTTGAGTTATCTTACAACCATAAAAGTTCCACGATTTTCTGTGGATAAAGTGGATAACTCCGTTGACAAATCGTTCCATGCATTGATTTTTCAATATTTATCCACAAAAATTGTCTTATTTTTTGTGGATATGTGTGAAACTTCAAGAGTTTCACATCTGTATAAATTATATTTAAAAATAATGGAATCGTAATACAACTTCACTGTTTTAGGTGATATTCAACAATATCCTAAATTTGTCATAACCCCCACCTACGCTAACGCTTAGAGGTGGGGGATTTCTCCGACTGAGTTAAAAACGACTCCGCATACAGCGAAGCCGTTTACTTAAGATGATTATATCATTTATTATTTAAAATAACATTAAAAATATTTCAAGTCTTATCCAATTGATCCTCAAGGTCCAGGTCCCAGCTTTCATCCGTAAGTTCCTCCCAGCTTTCCTGCGGAACTTCTTCCATGTAAGGGATCAGCTCTTTATACAGATCCTCGGGAGACATATTTATCATAGATGCATTTCCGGCAACAAGTATCGCACATATAACAGCAAGTATCATAGCAACCACCGATGTAACAATACCCGCGATCGCAAAACCTTTTTTCTTATATGTTGTGATCTGAATTATACCAAACACAATGGCAAGTACCGCAGTGAGCGGATTACAACAGGAACAGAAGAAAATGACGGAAATGATTCCCAAAACCATGGATGCAATTCCAAATCCTTCCCCATCCTTCTTTTCTCCCGAATACTTGTTATAATTCTTATTATTTGAATCTACATTGACATTGTTCCAGTTAATATCGCCTTTTTGATATTCATTTGATCCGGCCGGATCAGGTGCGATAACATCAACATCCGCTTCATTAAGACGCTGCGGTTGGCGATCGTCAATACCCTCTGCCCCAGCACTTTCCTCTTTTTCAGCGGGGGATGCATCTTCACCTTC
>JAILKW010000053.1 GCA_024693455.1 Lachnospiraceae bacterium | reverse complement strand
GATTCGATTCCCACTGCGGTAACTTCGATATCCATCTTGGAAGCCATCGCTATGATAGTATCTATCATCTGTCTGGCGCCACTATTCACTTCCTCGTTTGATATTAAAGATCTCGACAATTTAATTCCGGTAAATCCGCATTCCATAACGTAAAACAGGTTAATGTCTCCTCCTCCGAAGTCATTAAGGGACAGATTAAACCCTTTTTTGCGGAATTCCTTAAGGGTTTCTTTTGCGGAACTGGCAGCTCCCATTATTACACTGTTATCAATATCAAGCGTGATAATGGAAGGGGAAATATTAAGATCACCGATCAATTTATCAAGAGCTTTTGCGTAGTCATCATCTATGAGCTGCAAGGGAGAAAGGTTTACCGTAAGTGTTATGCTCTTTCCATAAGTCCTGTTCCAATCTGAAATAAGTGTAAGGGCATCCTTGACTATCCATATGCCCAGTCTGCTCATAAGCCCGATCTCTTCAGCCACAGGTATGATCTTAGAAGGCGAAAGAGTTTCCAGATCACCTTTTATGTGAGGAAAGGCCTCTACTCCTACTATATCCCCTGTCTTTACATCTATCTGAGGCTGATAATATAGAACAAAATCTTTATTTACATCAGCCGACGCAAGTTTTTCCCTGATAATCTTCCCCGAAGAGATATATTGCACCAGACTCTTATTGAAAAATTTATAACCGTTTTGATGTTTACTGCTTTTAACCGAATACATCGCAGTATCCGCATACGTCATGAGCTCGTCAATATCCTTTGAATCATTTGGATATACAGCTACACCTATACTTGCGGAAAGATTAAACACATAGGTTTCATAATAAACCGGTCTGCTAAAAAGTTCCTTTATCATCTCAACACTATCTGTAAGATTTACCTCATTTTGCGCAAGCTCATAGCATATAAGAAACTCATCCCCTCCCAGACGAAATGAAGTATATCCTTCGGGAAGAGCAAGCATACGTCTGCCGTATTCTTCAAGAACATGGTCTCCCATTTCATGTCCGTAAGTATCATTAATTGGTTTAAAGAGATTAAGATCCACCAAATACAGCGCAAATCTGTTGTTATTATCTTTTGCAAGTTCGTTTAGGAAGATCCCGGAATAACGTCTGTTGTAAAGTCCGGTCAACTGATCGGTGGAGGACAGAACCTCAAGCTGTTTATTGGATTTCCTTAACTCTGCTGTTTTCTCCCTTACCTTTCTTTCAAGAATAACATTCTGCTCCTCGTTGATCTGGCCTATATAAAGGAGATACTTCATGATCTGATAAGCCAGCAATACAATAATGATATTGGAAGCTTCCGTTCCATCAAAAAATCCTACATAGTCCAGGGCGATAACAATTATTATGGCAAAAATGGTGATCGTAAAATGATTTTTTACCTTTTTTCGCGTATACTTTGTATCACGAAACTCAAAGTAGTACTTTCTCTCCACCTGCAACATCATACCGATCGTCATTAGTATGATCCATAACATATAGAGTATGTCTCCTAAATTATCATCAGGTTCCACTCCGATAGCCTGACAATATACATATTCTATATCCATGAGCTCATAGCAAAGCATTGAAATTGTAATAAGCTGAGGGCCTTTGAAAAGATTATCCCATCCGACTATATAAAAAGAGAACAGACACATCAGCACTACGTAAAATGCAAGAAAAATAAAGACCAAATATGTCAGTTCAAGAAAATTTGAAACATCACCGGCGGCCCTATAGAAAAATTTATAAATTAGTATTATTGCAATAGCGGCTATGGTAAAAGTATTTACCAACACCCCTGATAACTCACGATTACGAGTAGCAAGTTTTCTTTTAAAATATATGGTTTCGTTGATCGCGAAAAATAACGTCGGAAGCACATAGATAAATCTAAGTACATCCGAATAAGGTTCAGTATGAACGATATAATGATTGACGAAGCGGATGGTATCACCGATACCAAGGCATAAAAATGCAAGCCCTATGAAAACAGCAGAGTATTTATGTACACCAAGTCCCTCAAGGATAGTACTCCAAAGTAAGAATACACTAAAAATAGTAATTGGTGCAAAAAGCTCAATAAGAAACTGATTGCCAATTACTGTAAAAAAAATAGATAATCCGAATAAAATGAATACTATAACAAGAAGTATTTTTTTCTTAAGTGACATATTAATCTCCGGGTCTTCAGCTTAGGACTGGCTCTTAGGTATTGCGCCGGATTCGGGTCTGCTTCAGCAGACAAATTCATGTCCGAATCCGTGCGCATCCTCGCGGAGCGTTTAACTCAGTCGGAGCTTGTACCCCGACTGAGTATAGTTTGCCATAACCCCCACCTACGCTAACGCTTAGAGGTGGGGGATTTCTCCGACTGAGTTAAAACCTTGATCTTAATATTTCTTTTATATAACGGCTAAGCAGATCATTAGTAAGTGTCTTTTCATTACAATCTATGTAATTGTAGCAATTTAAAGCCGTTGCTTTTTCTTTACGTTCTTTTGGT
>JAILKW010000002.1 GCA_024693455.1 Lachnospiraceae bacterium | reverse complement strand
ATACGAAAGGAAGTAAGTTATGTATCGTATAAACGCAAACTATGGAAAGTTACCCGGAAGTTATTTGTTTTCTACCATTGCAAAGAAGGTTGCAGAGTTTGAGAAACAAAACCCCGATCGCAAAGTGATAAGGCTTGGTATAGGTGATGTTACACAGCCTATAGCCCCAAGCATAATAAGCGCTATGCATACTGCAGTGGATGAAATGGGTTTGGCAGAGACCTTTCATGGATATGCGCCGGATCTTGGTTATTCATTTTTGAGGGAAGCAATTGCAGAGTCTGATTACAGACAAAGAGGAGCGGATATTTCTCCCGATGAGATTTTTGTTTCAGATGGAGCAAAGTCCGATTCCGGAAATATACAGGAGCTCTTTTCCGCGGATTGCAAGATAGCAGTTACGGATCCTGTATATCCGGTTTACGTTGATTCAAATGTTATGGCAGGAAGATGCGGAGATTATGACGCTGCATCAGGTAAATGGAGCGATCTGTTATATCTTCCCACTACAGCCGATAACAATTTTGTTCCGGAGCTTCCGGATCGGGAATGTGATGTTATTTATCTTTGCCTTCCCAACAATCCAACAGGTACAACATTGACAAGGGATCAGCTTCAAAAATGGGTTGACTTTGCCAATGAAAAAGGATGCCTTATCATTTATGACGGGGCATACGAAGCTTATATAAGCGAGGAGGATGTACCTCATACGATTTATGAATGCAATGGTGCTAAAAACTGTGCTATTGAGATAAAAAGTTTTTCGAAAAATGCCGGGTTTACCGGAGTAAGACTGGGTTATACGGTAGTTCCCAAGGAGCTTAAATGCGAAGGCGTATCACTTCATGATATGTGGGCAAGGCGTCATGGAACAAAGTTTAACGGAGCGCCGTATATTATTCAAAGAGCCGGAGAGGCTGTTTATTCCGCTCAGGGGAAAAAGGAGCTTAAGGAACAGGTAGCATATTATATGGAAAATGCCCGCCTTATCAGAGAGGGACTTACAGGTATGGGATATGATTGCTACGGCGGTGTCAATGCACCTTATATTTGGATGAAGACACCTGATAATATGACTTCGTGGGACTTTTTTGATCGTTTGCTTGAGGGCGCAGGTGTTGTGGGAACTCCCGGCAGTGGTTTCGGACCCAGCGGAGAGGGATATTTCAGACTGACAGCGTTTGGCCAAAGGTCGAATACTGAAGCGGCTATTGAAGCTATAAGGAAAATGTAATGAATAAAAAAAGAACTCTTAAGGAAAGAATTCTTCTCATGTTACTTCTTGCTTCCCTAAGTGTTCTGGCAGTTCTTTTGATAGGATATGTGTTTGTTAAGGGACTTTCCGGGACGGAAACTCAAGTGGCATCTATAAAAGAGGAAGGGGATTCTTCCGATTCTGATTTAGAGGAAGAGGAGACGGTGACCGAAGAGGAAGGCGAGACAACAGAACTGCTTGATGCAAATACAGGTGTTATATATATCGGAGATTCCAGATTTGTTGGAATGAACGAAGCATGCAGGATTTCGGATTTTAACAGGGAGTTTGTCGTTGCTCAGGTTGGGCAGGGTTTTTACTGGCTGGAAAATGACGCGATCACCGCAGCCGAATATATAGAAAGTACCAACACCTCGTTTTCGCATTGGAAATATGTAATCTGTCTTGGCATCAATGATCTTGTAAATATCGAAGAATATATGACAAGGTACAGTACGCTTATAAAAGAAAAAGATGTCACCTTAGTTTCGGTAGGGCCGGTAGGAACATATCCGGATCTTTCAAATGAAAAGGTTGAAGCCTTTAATGAAAGGCTTAAGACTCTTGATACGGATTATATTGACTACTATACCATTCTTGTTACCGAAGGATACAAAACGCCTGACGGATTGCATTATGATGATGATACATATAGGAAAATCTACGATATAATCACCGGTCATCTTGGAATAGTACATTAGGAGGAGCTTTTGGGTATTGTTTGTATTTTAACCCATGAGCTTTCAAATGAAGAAAGCCGGGCACTTTTGGATCTAAAAGAAAGAAGTGCTTCTTGGGATTTTGATATTTGGATATGTGATGATGAAATAAAAGGGCAGAAGATACTTTCGGAGAATAAACCACTGATTGGTTACGAGTCTTCAAAGTATCATCTGTCTTTTCATTACCTTGCTTTAAGTTTTGACGGAATAACAGAAGATTACGCCAGACTTGTATATATGAGAGCTATGGGTATACCACGGATCATTCTTAAAACCAAAAGGTATACCATAAGGGAATTCTCATTATCCGATCTTGATGAGCTTTTTAAACTCTATGAGAAGCCGGGGATCACGGATTTTGTGGAACCCCTGTTTTCGTATGACGAGGAAAAGGCATATCAGGAAAATTACATATATTACATATATGACATGAAAGAATACGGGATGTGGCTCGTAACAGATAGCACAGGAAATATTGTAGGAAGAGTGGGACTTGAAGACAAGGGAGAGTACGAAAAACTCGGTCTTTCCCTCGGATACATTATCGCTCCCGAATATCAAAGAACGGGGGCAGCGTATGAGACCTGCAGCGCAATCCTTGATATGGCAGTTAAAAACGGGGAAAAGCGTTTTTATGCAAGCATAGATCCCCGAAATATTCCTTCAGTTAAACTTGCAACTAAATTAGGTTTTAAACCGTCTAATAATACAGATGGGGAAAAAGAAACTATTTTCACAAAGATCGTGAATTAAACAGGCAGGAGGTAGTTATGATAAGAAAAAGTGTAACAGCATTGCTGCTTACAGGATGTATGTTGATCACGGGAGCATTTTCGCTTCTTCCAACCGGATCGGCCGCAGAGGCTTTTGCAAAAGAACAGACTGAATTTAGCAGGACTATCAGAAAAGGCAATGACGGAGTAATAAGCAAAACCATTGTTGCTTCTGATCTTGAAGGAGAGGAAGCGTCTCTGAAAGGCATGTCCAGGCTTAAAGCATCCGCATATTACAGCGATGCATGGGAAACCTATAACAGCTATTATTACTATAATCAGCTTTCCGATAACGAAAAGAAGCTTTATAACTACTTTAATGAGCAGTGTCTTTCATACCTTGCGAATGAAACGGATATAAAAGATAAGCTTGAAGATAAAGGAAAGACATATTATTATCTGCCGACAATAAGTACCGTAGGACTTGATCTTACAAATGAACAGGTTGACAGGGTTGAGTATTTTTTCCATTATGAAAACCCGCAGTATTTCTTCCTTGACAATCAAAAAGTTACAACCAAGCATAATAACGGCAGCTACAGCAGTATAGGGCTTTGTGTGTATCCACTGTTTGTTTCAGGAAAAAGCAGAAAAGAAGCAAGAGATGCTATTATGTCTACCGTTAACTCATGGGCGCCCACAATAGAGGCTGAGACAACAGCATGGGGTAAGGTCAGGGCTATACATGACCTTATTATCGAAAGAGTAACATATAATACTCCTTTGTTTGAAAGCGATTTTGCCAACGATGCGAATGAATATTCCCAGTCAGCATATTCGGCTCTCGGCTGGTCGGAGAAAAAAACCGTATGCGCGGGATATTCCCAAGCCTTTGCCCTTATAGCAAATAAATACAACATTGATTCCGTATCCGTTACAAGTGTGACTCATCAATGGAATATTGTAAGGATCGGAGGACAATGGTATATACTTGATACCACATGGGACGATGCTGACGGTGATAATGGTATGAGCAAATACTACTTGTTTTTTTGCCGAAGCACAGAAAAGATCAATTCAATTGATCTTGAATATGACGGAAAGTTACAACATGAAAGTGAATCAGTATATAAAGGCTATTTACCCACCTGTGTTTATGATACGGATTCATCCTTTGAATATGTCGGAACAGCTCCCGTTATAACCGAAAAATGCCCTCAGCCTGTTGTATCGGTTAATGAAGCAACAGTTACAATAACCTGTTCGGATGCTGCAGCCACCGTTTATTACACCACAGACGGAAATAACCCCAATCCCGCATCCTCCAAGTCAATGAAATACACAGCACCTTTCCGGGTCAGCGGTGGTGAAGATATCCGCGCAGTTGCCGTAAAGAGCGGTGCAAGTGACAGTGATATCTACTCCGTTTC
>JAILKW010000298.1 GCA_024693455.1 Lachnospiraceae bacterium | reverse complement strand
TGTCTTGCAGAATTTTCCCAGGAAACATCCTTATCCATATCTCTTAATATCATGTCCTCCCAACGCTCATGTTCAGTGAAATAGAGCGTCTTTGCTCTGTTTATGGCGTCATAAAGAAGTCCCGTCTCATAACGGTCAAAGGTAAATCCGTTACCGTCATTCGTATATTTGTTGTAAGGCAGTACAGTATCCTTTAATCCACCCGTCTCACGTACAATGGGTATAGTTCCGTAATGCATTGCAATAAGCTGGGTAAGACCGCAGGGTTCAAACCTCGAAGGAACAAGGAAGGCATCCGCACCCGCGTATATCCTGTGCGCCCTGCTCTCATCATACATGATGTTTGAACAAACGCTGCCTTTATACTCGTTCTCATAATACCTGAAGGAATCCTCGTACACGGCATCTCCGCTGCCCAATACAACTACCTGGGTATTACCATCCATCAGCTGCGGCAAAATAGTATTTACAAGATCAAGTCCCTTCTGATTGGTCAAACGGGATATAAGCCCGATCACGAATACATTTTCATCCTCCCTCAGCCCCAGCTCTTTCTGCAGCGCCAATTTATTTTTCTTCTTTTGTTTTAAGACATTTTTGGCGTCATAGTTGGCCTCAAGCAATTTATCGGTTGAAGGATCCCACATATCATAATCAATACCGTTAACGATACCACGGAGCTTGCCTGAATGATAACGAAGATGAGCATCCAGATTTTCTCCGTATTCGGGGCTTTGGATCTCGCCGGCATACGTTCCGCTTACGGTGGTGATCATGTTGGCATAGGTCAGACCACCCTTCATCATATTCGCATCCTGATAGCTTTCTTTAAGCACATCTTTGTTAAACAGATACATAGGGATGTTTGACCAGTAACTGATCATCTTAATATCGTATTTGCCCTGGAAACGAAGATTATGGATAGTAAGTATTACTTTTGAACGTCCGAGGGGCGTGGATCCGAACATTTCCCTAAGATAAATGGGAACTAGTCCGGCCTGCCAGTCATGACAATGGATCACATCAGGAGTCCAGTCCAAATAATTAAGCGCTGCAAGTGCTGCTTTTCCAAAGTAGCAGAACTTGGGGATATCATCCACAAGATTTACATAAGGATCTCCTGCGGTAAAGAAGAATTCATTGTCAATGAAATCGTATACTACCCCATCCCATTCATATTCCATGATACCTACATAATACTTGGTCCCGTCTGCACAAAGATCCATGTCAAATGAACCTTTATATACCATCTTTTCCTGATATTCCTGCGGTATACATTTATATCTCGGTAAAATAACCTTAACATCACAGTTTTCCTTTACAAGTGCCTTGGGAAGAGCATACATTACATCTCCCAGGCCTCCTGTTTTAACAAATGGATAGCACTCTGAACCTATAAAGGCTATACTGCGGCGAGGCCCCGAAGGATGCTTTTCCTTTGATTCCTCTTTAGTACTTGCGGGAGTAGTGCTCTTTGCACTTGTCTTTGCTGCAGATGCAGCTGTCTGCTTCCCGGCCGTTGTCTTTCGGGTCGTCTTTCGGGTTGTTTTTCTGGTAGTTGTTTTCGTCGTTTTCCCCGTTTGCTTTTTTGCCATACCAATCCTCCTTTAGTATCGTTCCTCAATCTCAATACACGCCTCGTCCTACTTATAATTCAGTTAAAAGTAAGACCTTTTTATCTGTTATATACCCTTGTTTTAAAATTATACCATTTTCACATCTTTTTGTATTCTAAAAACTATTTATTGTACAATATCCACAAATCCAGCCCCCTGTATTCATTAAATCTGGACATGCGAATATGTATAAATATGTATAAATCTCCCAAAATGTTAAAACTTGCCAGTAGGTCTTATGCGTCGGCAGAAAGTTTGGATAACAAGTCCGATTTGCGACAAACATAAATTTAAACCCGGACGTATAAAAAAAGAGCTTTGCGGTTTCCCGCAAATGCTCTTTTTAGATTCATTAACTACAACAACGAATCTCATATCTTCTTCTTTTTATTTTCAACTATAAAACCTACCTTGTTTTAGCAAAATAATCTGCTATTTTATTTAAAATCTCTCCCTTGGTATCCGACTTAAGTATATATCCCTCCGTTTCAAGCCCCGAAACGCGCTTTATACTTTCGTCATCACTGACTCCCGTAAGAAACATTACGTGAACATTCTTTGTTTTGGGATTGGCTCTGAGCAGATTAAGAACCTGCGGCCCGTCCGCTACCGGCATTTCATAGTCCAAAAGAACCAGATCCACCTGATTGTCTGTAAGAAAGTCTACAGTCTGCATGCCTTCTGTCAACGTAGAAACAGTATAAACCTCTTTCAGCCAGTTCCTGATCATCATACCGTAAACAGGATCATCATCTACGATCAGAATCTTCTTTTTTGCCGTGTAATCCGGCGTTTTTTGTGTTGCCTTCTCAATCTCTTCCGAGAGCCTGTTCATATTTAAAGGACGATTCAGCCAGATATGATCCTTCACCTCAGGCACTGCTTCAAGAATAAGGTCATAGATCTTGTTGGCTCCTATCATGATAAGTTCGCAATTATGATCCTTCACATTATCACATAGCGCAGACAACTCCTTTACTTTTTGCGGATCCTCCGGCAGATTATCCGGCAAATATAAAAGAAGCACATCTGATAGGTAATCTTCTTCAGAAACAGCAGTAAATCCCTTATCTACGGTCTTTACATTATGGGAAAGTTTTTTTAGTTCCTTCTCCAATCCTTTAACAACTATTGAAAACCCGGTTGTCACCAAAATAATATTACTCATTCTCATTTTCCTCTATTATACTGATCATTCCTTCGAAGTCATTGCTTTCAAAGCAGGCTTTTAATCTCTCCATTATGTTTTGATATTCTCCGGGAAGAGGAAATTCCTCCATTTCCGAAAAGATACCGCTGATCATCTCTGTATCTCCCATTGAAGCAGCTTCTTTCAAAGACTCATAGATACTTTCCATTATAAAGCCGTCAAACTCTTCTTCCATGACATTATCGGCTTCTGAAGCATCCGCCTGAACATCCTCTAAACTGTCTGTTTCCGGTGTTAAATCGGATCCTTGCTCCGGTTGAACATCCGCATCTTCAAAAATCTCAGAAAGCGGCTCCTTATACTCCGTCAGATGTTGTATTAACATCCCATGATTTTTATCGATAAAATCAATGTTTTCTTCCTTGCCTGCAAATTCCAAAGCCTCGGCTTCCAACGCAAGAGCAGTCGCCCCAATAAGTTTTGAAGAACTCTTAAGTGCATGTACCTTAATGGTATAATTTTCCCAATCTTCTTTCTCAAATAAACCGTTAAGCTCTTC
>JAILKW010000225.1 GCA_024693455.1 Lachnospiraceae bacterium | reverse complement strand
CGCTTCTCATTCTTTTTATGATATGTTACAATGTTTTTTGTATTTGTCATTATGTGACTTTTTAACTCAGTCGGAGAAATCCCCCACCTCTAAGCGTTAGCGTAGGTGGGGGTTATGAGCGAGTCTTGACTTTCATGATATTTAAGACGCAGAAAATGAGAGATCGTTTTTTGCGTCTTTTTTTGTCTGAAAGAGCGAGTCTTGACATCTTTCCAAACTCCTCTTTGTAATCACAGAAGTTTTATGTTATGCTCATATGGTAAAGGAGGAGGGAAAATGGCAGTTGGTTTTTCATCATCAAACCCGGCATCACCGTTTAAAACAGGTGGAAATAAAAAGAAACTTATTATTATTTTGGTAGGAACTTTTCTTGCACTTGGTCTGATGCTTGGTATAGGTTACTATTTTTCCGGCAGAATGGGTGGGGGAGATGAAGCCGCGCTCAGGTCCGTGGCAGATGGATTTATGACTTCTGTTTCCGAAGGCAATTTACAACAGGCAAAAAAATATTGCTCGGATCCGGAAGTGCTTGCAAATATAGGTCTTAGTTCTTCTTATATAACGGACACACTCACTGCGTTTACCGATATCGGCGGTTTGGGAGGAGTAAAAAAGGCTCTCAAAAGTAAAAAAATAATAAACACTATTGAGGAGATCCTGCCTTCACTGGCGTCTTCGATGGTCGAATCCTATACTATAGAGCAGGTAAATGCTGCACCCAGAAGCGGATCAGTGGATGTAAAATGTGTGGGACTTAATCTGCAGGATCTTATCGCTGCTACAATAAGTTCATCAGATGAAACAAAGAACGAGCTCATTGAAAGCACATTTACGGATATTATGAGTGAGATTGATAAACTGACCGGCAATGAAAATGCCTCAAAGAACAAAAAAGAAGAGGTGAACGTTAAAAAACTTGTTGTTAAGACGTTAAAAAATGCGATAAAAAAGGCCGGGAAAATGCCCGGAAAAGAATACAGATACAGAATACATATGGAGCTGGATAATGAGAAATGGATCATTACAGGCCTTACAGTAATTTGATTCTCATGATTAGTGTGTCATGCTGCGAAAATTGACGGGGAATTTAGATGGAAAGAGAGAGAATTGTCGGCAGAGAAGTAAAAGAGATCTCATACGATATGCATGAGCATCACATTAAGTTTTCGCTAAACGGTCAGTATTATTGCAGGGCTTTACATGCTGTTTTGCCCGGGAACACAAGGATTTGCAATGAATGTCCTTTGCATTTTGCTACCGAAAGCGAGGGGGATATCTGCCGTTATTATATTCCGCGGGGAGAATCCGAAGAAGATGCCTGGACTCCGGATGAGCAGATGGAGCTTGTCAGTAAATGGATAGACCGTAATGTGGATGAAGTGTTTCCTTTGTATGAAGAAAACAGTAATCCCGGCAGATTGTTGATAGAACAGGCACTTCGGTTTGCAGCCAGAGCTCATTTCGGAGGACTTAGGAAGGGCAATAAGATACCTTATATTTCACATCCGATAGAAGTTATGATGCTTACGAGCCGCATGACCCGTGATTGCGACGTTATCGCGGCCGCAGCATTGCATGATGTGGTGGAAGATACCCCTGCGACCATAGATGATATACGACTCAACTTCGGTGAAAGGGTCGCTTCCTTTGTCAGAATGGAGTCTGAAAACAAGAGAGATGACCTTCCGAGAGAGGCTACCTGGAAGATAAGAAAAAAAGAAAATCTTCTGCGTGAAAAGAATGCGCCGATTGAAGCAAAGCAGATAATGCTTGCGGATAAGGTTTCCAATATGAGGGCTACTGTCAGGGATTTTCGCGAAGAAGGCAAAAATATCTGGCAAAAATTCAACATGAAGGATGAGAGTGAACAGGCCTGGTATTACCGAAGCGTGGCAAATGTATTAAAGGATCTGTCGAATGAAGAACTGTATATAGAATATACGGCAATGCTTGAAGAAGTGTTTTTTGGAGTTGTTTCTCCCGAGTTGGTTGATTTTTAAGACCACTATATATTGTGGGTCTGGGACCGGTCGAACAACAAGATAGCATTTTGTACAAAAAATAAGCCGAAAAGTGTGGACAATTTATGGGAATTGTGTATAATTTGGGATAGGTTCTTTATTTTTCATACAGATAAATCTTTGAAAGAAGGTTATATATGTCAGTTGCAGCGATTGGTGCTATCGGATCGGTAGGCAGCGTAGGAAGTGTGTCTTATGTTTCGCCTGTAAACAATTCATTTAAGATCGATAATAATTCACAGGTTTCGGATGCTTATAAGAAGAGCGTTGAAAAGAGTGACGGGACAGGACGTGTTGATCCTGTAGATCCTGTTATGTATGCCAATGCATCCATGAAGACTCAGACAGTTGATAAGACAGAGGATGTTTTACGTACAGATAAAGCGTTTGCTGATATAGCACGTAGTTTTGGTTCTGCAACTACAGGTTATAACAGCTCGGCAGCAGCTTCCAACTACTCTATGGCAGGTGCAGGCTTTGATGCATTTGTATGATAAGAACATTTTAAATTAATAAGTTTTTTTGGCTCGGGAGTGTTTATCCCGAGCCTTTTGTGTTATTATGATATCGGAAGGAGACGATTCTGCAAAGTGATCGCCATACAGCAGAGTTTATTATATATAAAATGGAATTGTTCGAATTTGTTGCCCCTTGTCATTTTGGACTTGAGGCTGTGTTAAAAAGAGAAATAAATGATCTGGGTTATGATGTCAGCTCGGTTTCCGATGGTCATGTTTGTTTTATGGGTGATGCGGAGGCTATGGCGGTTGCCAATCTCAGACTCAGATGTGCTGAGCGTGTCCTGCTTTTGGTGGGACGCTTTTTTGCGGACAATTTCGATTCTTATTTTGAAAAAATGAAGGCTCTTCCCTGGGAAAAGTTTATTCCGGAAGACGCCAGGTTTTACGTTACAAAAGCAACTTCAAAAAAAAGCAGGCTTTTTTCTGCAAGGGATCTTCAGACTCTCGGGAAAAAAGCTATGGTACGAGCATTGCAAAGGACCTATTCTCATGATACGTTTCCCGAGGACGGCGCTGATTATCCCGTCAGGGTATTTATTTACAAGGATGAGGTAATGGTTACTTTGGATACCACCGGCGTACCGCTGCATAAAAGAGGATACAGAAAAAAGACTTCCGCAGCGCCGATCGCCGAGACGCTTGCGGCGTCTTTACTTTTTTTGACACCGTGGAGACCGGACAGGATATTAATGGATCCTTTCTGCGGAAGCGGTACTTTTCTTATAGAAGCCGCTCAGATAGCAGCAAATATCGCTGCCGGTGCGTACAGGAGTTTTAACTGTGAAAAATGGGACAATCTTATCTCAGCCAAAGAGTTCGATGAGCTTCGTAAGGAAGCCAGGGATGAGGAGGACAGAAGTGTCAGACCCAGACTTTACGGATATGATATCGACCCGGATATGATAAAGATCGCTAAAGAAAATGCAAAGAGGGCCGGCGTTTTGCCTATGATACATTTTGAATGCAGACCGGTTTCCGAGATGGATTGTAAAGGGGAGTACGGATTTATTCTTACCAATCCGCCCTATGGAGAGAGGCTTTCCGACGAGAAGGAATTACCTGAGGTATATAAGGCACTGGGAGAGGGCTACCGTGCGCTTGATAAGTGGTCAATGTTTTTGATAACCTCCTATAATGATGCTCAAAAATATATAGGGGCAAAAGCAGACAGAAACCGAAAATTATATAACGGAATGCTTCAAAGCTATTTTTATCAATACAACGGACCTAAACCGGCTAAAGGAGAAGCATACTAAATATGGAAAATAAGATAGTAAAGATATTTTGCCTCGCATTTGCTTTACTGACAGTTCTTGCTCTGGCAGATATCATTTTTGTCCCTAAGGGATTTTTTACACAGGCAAGGGTAGAAGGTTCCTCCGTTAAATCTTTTGTTATAGAGACAAACGGTGAGCATGACCTTAATATCACATTGCCTCCCGAGGCGTTGGCTACAAAGATAACACTTGACAAGGGAGAAGATGAAAGTACCTATATCGTTACGGTTCCCGGGTTCAATGAAAATGATTTTTATGATTTTCCCATTGAGGGACATTGTGACGGTATCAAAAGCATAAAATACGCACAGCGTGGAAGAGACGGAATATTTGAGATCATTACCGAAAATTATGCCGTGATCGACGGAGACATTACGAGCGACAATGTTTTGTATCTTGATGTTTTACAGCTTCACGACGTTTATGATCACGTGATAGTTGTTGACGCCGGACACGGAGGATCGGATACCGGAGCGGTTATAGGAGATGTTTCGGAAAAGGATTTGGATCTTGCTGTTGCGATGCGTCTTAAGAGCCTTCTCGATAAAGATGAATCAATAAAAGTTTTTTATACCAGAGAAGATGACATTGATTTCGGAATGAGGGAAAGAGTTGAACTCGTTGAAGAAACGGGGGCGGATCTTTTGCTTTCGATTCATATGGGAGCGACAGCCAGCGGAAGGATGTCTACGATAAACGGAGCAAGAGCTCTTTACAGAGTTACGGATAAGACGGGTAAGTCTAAGCAGTTTGCCCAGCTTTGTATCAATAAGCTTATAACCGCAACGGGCTGCGGCAGTAAAGGCGTTGTGGCAGGTGATGATATTTACACGGTGGGGAATGTCAAAGTGCCGGTAGCATTGGTAGAATGCGGCTTTTTGACAAACGAAGAGGAACAAAAGAAACTCCTTACCGAAGAGTATCAGGAGAGATGTGCCAATGCACTTTATGAAGCAATAGAACAAACCCTGGTAAGCATGTCACCAAAATCCGCCGCATCCAAATAATGCTTCGGGAAGAGGGACAAACAGGATTTTGGATATAAGTAAGGAGGCGCCTTATGAAAGGCAGAATTATCTTTGCAACGGGAAACGAAAATAAATTAAGAGAGATCCGCGAAATACTCGGGGATCTGTCCCGTGACATAATTTCCATGAAAGAAGCGGGCTTTGAGGATGACATAATTGAGGACGGGAACTCTTTCGAAGAAAATGCGCTTATTAAAGTAAGGACAATAGGAGAGGCTTTTCCGGATGATATTATAATCGCCGATGATTCAGGCCTTTGCATAGATGCATGGAACGGAGAACCCGGTATATATTCTGCGAGATATCTCGGAGAAGATACGCCGTATACTGAGAAAAACAATACCATACTTTCAAAAATGAAAGATGTTCCGGAGAAGGAAAGAGGGGCGCAATTCGTATGTGCTGCGGCTGCGCATCTGCCGGACGGGAGTGATTTTACGGTAAGGGGTGTGATCGAGGGCCGGATAGGTTATGAGATCGCAGGAGAAGGAGGTTTTGGATATGATCCGATCTTCTATGTTGAGAAATACAAATGTACAACTGCCGAGATGAGTCCGGAACAGAAAAATGAAATATCTCATAGAGGAAAAGCTATGAGGCTTATGCGAGAGGAACTTGTTAAGAGATTGGGTGACGTATAATGACAGTTCTTATAATCAGTGATACACATGGGATTTTAGCTAATTTGGACAAAGTGATACCCAGGGTAAAACCGGATCTTATTTATCATTTGGGGGACTGTCAGGGACAGGAAGATTTAATTGCCCAGATGGCAAATTGCCCTGTTGAATGTGTCAGAGGCAATTGCGATTTTATGTCCGCGTTGCCGAGAAAAGTTATCACAACTCTGGGAAGACATCAGGTAATGCTGACGCACGGTCATTTATATGATGTTAAGTATTCCACGGGGGAGCTTGCACTGGCGGCGGAAAAGGAAGGATGTGATACCGTTATGTACGGTCACACTCATTGGCCGGAGCTTGTTATTACTGATAAGATGACAATAGTTAATCCGGGAAGTATTTCTCTTCCGAGACAACCCGGAAGAATGCCCAGCTTCGTGGTATGTGATGTTGATAAAGAAGGCGATCTGCATTTTGCGATAAATTATCTTGAATAAGGAGGGGAAAGATGGACTTTAAAACCAGGCATTTTATTTTTGGAGGAGATTATAATCCCGAGCAATGGGATGACAGGGAGGATATTCTCGAAGAGGATATCAGGCTCATGAAAAAGGCCAATATCAATGAAGTGACGCTTGGAGTATTTGCGTGGGCCAAAGAAGAGCCGTCGGAAGGACAATACGACCTTTCATGGCTTAGAAAAAGGGTGGACATCCTTTATGAAAACGGAATAGAGACTATTCTTTCAACTCCGTCCGGCGCACGTCCGCATTGGCTTGCAGACAAATATCCCGAAGTGCTCAGGGTGGATGAGTCCAGACACAAGGATCTTTTCGGAGAAAGACATAATCATTGCTATACTTCTCCCGTATACAGGGAAAAAGTATGGCAGATCAACCATAAGCTTGCTGAAGAGTTTCGCCATCATCCGGGAATCAAGGCCTGGCATATATCAAATGAGTACGGAGGCGAATGTCATTGCCCGCTTTGTCAGCAGGCATTCAGGAACTATCTTTCGGAAAAATTTGAAGGTAATATTGAAAAGCTGAATCACGCATGGTGGACAGCATTTTGGAGTAAAACATATACGAGTTTTGATCAGATCGAAAGTCCTTCATCGAGAGGTGAAAGGAGTATTTTCGGACTGTATCTTGAGTGGAAGAGATTCGTTACAAAGCAAACGGGTGAATTTATTAAAAATGAGAAAGCCGCAATTCGTGACGCAGGAGCAATGCAGCCCGTTACCATAAACATGATGTATGAGTTTGACGGTTTAAATTATGCCAAACTTACCAAATATATCGATGTTGCATCATGGGATTCCTATCCGGAATGGTTTGGTCATTCCGATACTGATGCGGCTCTTAGTCATGCTATGTATCATGATTTCATCCGCGCACTTAAAAATAAGCCGTTCTTACTTATGGAAAGCTGTCCTACAGCTACCAACTGGCAGCCGGTTTCCAAACTTAAAAAGCCGGGTATCGTAAAAGCAGCCGGACTTTCCGCCGTTGCTCACGGTGCGGATTCCGTTCAGTATTTCCAGATAAGGCAGGGAAGAGGATCCTTCGAAAAATTCCATGGAGCCGTTATCGATCATTACGGTAAGGAAGACACCAGGGTATTTAGGGAAGTATCGGATACAGGAAGTACCCTTAAAGACATTTCTAAAATAGCCGGCGCCAAAACTCATGCTAAAGTGGCTCTTATACATGATGTTGAAAATCGCTGGGCTATGGAAAAATCAGCAGGCCCCAGAAACTGCGGCCTTGGGTATTATGACGCAGTCATGAAAGCTTATAAAGGCATAAAGGCAGCAGGCCTTGATGTGGATGTTGTGTCAATGGATCATGAACTTTCGGACTATAAGCTTATCGTTTGCCCGATGCTTTATATGTTAAGAAACGGTGTGGAAGAAAAACTCAGAGCACACGTTAAAGGCGGCGGGATACTCATAATGACATATTGGAGCGGTATCGTTGACGAAAACGATCTTTGTTATCTCGGTGGTACGCCTTTTGGTCTTATGGATGTTCTCGGACTTCGCAGTGAAGAGATAGATTCTCTTACAGATGAAGAAGAAAACGAGATGTGTCCGGTTTCGGACAATGCTCTCGGGATAACCAAATCCTACAAAGCACGTAAACTTTGCGATCTTGTGGTTTTGGACACTGCCAAGACACTTATGGAATACGGCAAAGACTGGTATGCAAAAAGGCCGGCTCTTTGTGAAAATGATTTTGGAAAAGGAAAGGCATATTATATTTGTGCCGATGCGGATGAAGATTTTTATCTTGATGTAATTCCCGCCATTACAAAAAGGCATAGGATAAAGGGACTTGTATCCAATCTTCCAAAAGAGCTGGATGTTTGTTCAAGGGAAAAAGATGATACAAGATATGTATTTGTTTCCAATTTCACCGGCGAAGAAAAAAAGATATCTCTTCCGAAAGGGGCAAAAGTTGTTCTCGGCAATAATGACGGTGTTATAGATCCTATATCAACCCTCATATTTGAAGAATCAATATCGTCCGATAGTTGAATTAGGTTGAAGGTTTCCTTATAATATCTATAAAAGACAAAGGATAGGATATACTATGTTACATTTAAAAAAGCGCATTCTTTGCGCAATACTTATGGCATCACTTACCGCAACATTTAGTGCACCTTACGTGTATGCCACAGAAACGACCGAAAATGCACAGCAAGAGGCTCCCCAAAAAGAAAAAGGAAGCACTCTGATAGCTGTTTCCGCAAGTAACCTTAAAGTAGGTGAGACGCTTACGGTAACCATAAGGGGGAGTAACAGCTCCACTTTGAACCTTAAGTTCAATCCGGATGTTCTTACATACAAGTCAAGCGGTCAGTCCGTTTCGCTTAACGGAAATGTTATCACATATAACGGAAAAGAGGCTGCTGTAACTTTTGAGGCTACGGGAGCCGGATCTTCGGGACTTATCCTTTCGGGAGAAGGCTTGGAAGGATGTTCCACCATAATTCAGGTCGCTGAAGCGCCGGAGGAGAGTGAAGAAAAAACCGAAGAGACGGAAGAGACTGAGGATGTGACGGAGGAGACGGAGACCACCGGAGAAAGCACGGAAGAGGGTTCGGATACTACAGATTCCAAGAAGAATAAAAAGAAAAAACATTCAACGACGTTCGGATCTGCGGAAAGATATGTCAGCATCATGTCTCCCGATTCCATTCCGACTTTTATGCTGGAGTCAAAAGAACTTGAAACCGATGAAGGAACTTTCGTGGATGCATATCAGCTTATAAACGGAGGTAATGAGTTTTATTATCTTTACGGAACCGATGAAAAGGATAATCTCGGATGGTTTATATATGACTCCTCGGAGAAGACTATTTCAAGAATAGATCCCACGATTTTTGCATCGGTCAAAGCAGGGGATGAAGGCACTGCTAAAACTGAGACCAAGGAGAATACCGGTTTTGATCTGGATAAGATCATAAGTGACCGAAGGGTATGGGCTGTACTTATATTTGTTTGCGCTGTTCTTATAGCTATAATAATCAATGTTTTACTCCGCAATCGCGGCAAAAAAGAAGAGGAAGAGCAGGAAGAAAGTGATTCGGGTGTAAGTTCCGTATACAGTAACAGCGATACCAAAAAGGAAGGTGTGCTCGATGATGATTTTGTATCCAAGAAAGGTGCGGTTTGGGATACGGAAGAGGAGCATACGGACAGCAAATACAATCTGGCAGAAGAAGTAAAGAATTCACCGGAACTGCCGGAAACACATGATATCATAGGTGAAAAGAGAGTGGATATCATGGATCTTAATGATCTGTAAGGTGATTTTAAATGAAAAAGACAAATTCGCTTGAAAAAGCATGTTTATACGCAAAAAAGATTTCAAAAAAACTACATCAGAATTATGTCGGTACGGAGCATCTCTTAACAGGTGTTTTACACATGAAAGATTCTCTTGCGGGAGCAATCCTCGAAGAGCTTGATATAACCGAGGAGAGGGTTACCGAGCTTATATCCGATCTTATTTCAATAGGCGGAGATATTGCGGTTCTCGACCCTTCCGGTTTTACACCCAAATATGATCGTGTAATGGAAGAGGCAGAAAGATTTGCATACATCGCAAAGATGGACGAGATCGGAACAGAGCATGTTTTGCTTGCTATAGTTCATGTTCCGGATTGTGCGGCAGCAAGACTTCTTGCGTCAATGGAGATCAATCTTCAAAAGTTTCTCATGGATATTCTTTCGGCTATGGGAGAAGAGGGCGAAAATATTCGTACCGAGATGATCCGTGAAGGCAGGAGAAAAAACTCAGGAGGCAAAGAGAATCCGTTTTTGGACCAGTATTCTACGGACATTACGGAAAAGGCCGTGGAAGGGGAACTCGATCCCATAATCGGAAGAGAGGATGAGATCTCAAGGGTGATCCAGATACTCAGCAGACGAGGGAAAAACAATCCTTGTCTGATAGGTGAACCCGGAGTCGGAAAAACCGCAATAGTTGAGGGACTGGCTCAGAGAATAGCCACTCAGATGGTTCCGGATACGGTTCTCGGAAAGAGACTTTTATCACTTGATCTTTCGGGAATGGTTGCAGGTTCAAAATACAGAGGAGAGTTTGAGGAGAGGATCAAAAATGTAATAGCCGAAGCGGTAAGCTCAGGCAATGTTATCCTCTTTATAGACGAGATCCATACTATGATAGGCGCCGGAGGAGCTGAGGGTTCCATGGATGCTGCAAATATCTTAAAGCCTGCCATGGCTAGAGGAGATATTCAGGTTATAGGAGCAACCACGGTTACGGAGTATCGCAAATACATCGAAAAAGATGCAGCCCTCGAAAGAAGGTTCCAGCCTATTCTTGTGGAGGAGCCTACCAAAGAGCAGACAAAGGAGATACTGATCGGAATACGTGAAAAATACGAAGAGCATCATGATATTAAGATAACCGATGAGGCCATAGATGCCTGCGTGGAACTTTCCGAGAGATATATTACCGACAGATTCCTTCCGGATAAGGCAATAGACCTTATGGATGAGGCTTCAGCAAAACTCAGACTGATGGGTGTTAAGATGCCTGAAGCAATTTACGATTATCAGGAAAGATTAAGGGAGATAGAAGAGGAATTTCTTGAGGCGCTTGCCGATGAGGATATCATCGAGGCAGGAGTTCTTAAGGCCGAAAGAGATGATCTTCGTAAAGAAATAGAAAAACTTCAGAAAAAGTACGATAAGGCAAAGCACAGTAAAAAACTGGCACTTTCGTATGACGATATAACCGGTGTTGTGTCCATGTGGACAAAGATCCCGGTAAGTAAGCTTTCCGAATCTGAGGCACACAGACTTACGAGGCTTGAACGGACTTTGCATAAGAGGATAATAGGTCAGGAAGAAGCTGTTTCAGCAGTATCGAGAGCTGTAAGACGTGGAAGAGTCGGCCTCAAAGAAGAAGGAAGACCTATCGGATCCTTCCTGTTTTTGGGTCCTACCGGTGTGGGTAAGACAGAGGTTTCAAAGGCATTGGCGGAAGCTGTTTTCGGAGCCGAGGATAATATGATAAGAGTGGATATGACCGAATACATGGAAAAGCATTCGGTATCCAAGCTTATAGGCTCGCCTCCCGGATATGTAGGGTATGATGAGGGAGGTCAGCTCTCCGAAAAAGTAAGACGTAATCCCTACAGTGTCATACTTTTTGATGAGATAGAAAAAGCTCATCCCGATGTTTTCAATATTCTGCTTCAGGTACTTGATGACGGACATATAACGGATGCACACGGTCGAAAAGTGGACTTTAAAAATACCATCATAATTATGACCAGTAATGCAGGGGCAAAAGAGATAATGGAGCCCAAAAAGCTCGGATTTGCCGCGATAACCGATGAAAAGGCCGATCATGAGAGAATGAAGAGCAGGGTCATGGATTCTCTTAAGGACATATTTAAACCGGAATTCCTTAACCGAATAGATGAAACCATAGTCTTTAGAGCACTTAATAAAAAGGATATGACGGATATTACCAAGCTGCTTACCAAGTCACTGATAGACAGATGCAAGAGCCAGATGGATATAGATCTTAAGATACCGGTCGGTGTATCCCGTTACATAGTGGATAAAGCTTATGATCCAAAGTTTGGTGCAAGACCTCTTCGCAGACGTATTCAGACAGATATGGAGGATCTTCTTGCGGAAGAGATACTTGCCGGAAGGATTTCAAGGGGCGAAAGTATAACGGCTAAAGTAGTTAAGGACAAGATAATTTTTGAAAAAAAAGGAGGTAAAGATGTCAGTAGTAAGTGAGCTTATTATTAAGGAAGATGACGGAAGCCTTGGTTTCGGTGATTATACACTTGAAAATAAGTCAAAAAAGAGCGATTTCCCGTATGAGGGAGATCTCTACAAGGTAAAGACATTTAAAGAGATAACTAAGCTTGAAAAGAACGGGCTTTTTGTTTATGAATCCGATCCGGGAACCGTAGTTCACGAATTTAAAGCAGATGCGGATCGTGTCAGCTTTAAGGTTGAAGGATATACGGATGCCCAGATCACGTTAGAACTTGAACCTGAATGTGAGTACAATATCAAGGTGGGTGACTCATCCTCCTCAATGAAAACAAATCTCGGAGGAAAGCTCACGTTTTCAGCAACACTGGATGAGGGAGTTCCCGTTCCGGTAGAAGTAAAGAAGGCTTAATATGCCTAAAAGTAAAAGCGTATTTTTCTGCAAAGAATGCGGCTATGAATCGGCAAAATGGATGGGGCAGTGTCCGGGATGTCGAAGCTGGAATACGTTTGTGGAAGAAATAGTAGATAAAAAAAGGCCGACAGCGAAAAAGGTAACGAAGTATGCGACTTCTCCTCTGACGCTTGATCAGATAGACGTGATGGATGGGAAGAGGATATCTACTAATATAAAGGAACTGGACAGGGTACTTGGAGGGGGTATCGTGCCCGGTTCCATGATTCTTGTGGGTGGAGATCCGGGTATCGGAAAGTCCACCCTTCTTTTACAAACAGCAAAAGAGCTTACGTCGCAGGATGTGGATGTTCTCTATGTTTCGGGAGAGGAGTCTGCGGCTCAGATCAAACTGAGAGCGGAAAGAATGGGAAAGTTTAATTCACGTCTTAAACTTTTCCCCGAAACGGATCTGTCGATCATCGAGGAGGTTATCGATAAAGACAAGCCACAGGTAGTGGTTATTGATTCGATCCAGACAATGATGAGTGAAGATGTTTCCTCGGCACCGGGAAGCGTATCCCAGGTCAGAGAGTCCACCTCCAGACTTATGCAGATATCAAAAGGGAAAAACATAACCGTGTTCGTGGTGGGACACGTTACAAAAGAGGGTGTGGTGGCAGGCCCCAGAGTGCTTGAACATATGGTGGATACGGTTCTTTATTTTGAAGGGGAACGACATGCTTCCTACCGTATATTAAGGGGTGTCAAAAACAGATTCGGATCAACGAATGAGATCGGTGTATTTGAGATGTCCGATATAGGACTTAAAGAAGTGCCCAATCCCTCGGAATATATGTTGGACGGAAGACCGGAGGGAGCCAGCGGCTCCGTGGTAGCCTGTTCACTCGAAGGGACAAGACCGATCCTTGTCGAAATACAGGCTCTTTTATCAAGAAGTAATTTTGCAATGCCGAGAAGAACCGCGGCAGGCTGTGATTATAACAGAGTAAATCTTCTCATGGCCGTTATAGAAAAAAGACTGGGTATAAGGCTTGGGGAATTTGACGCCTACGTTAATATAGCGGGAGGAGTCAAGATGAATGAGCCTGCCATGGATCTTGGTCTTGTGCTTGCCATGATATCAAGTTATCGCGAGAGAACACTTGACCCGGGACTTGTATGTTTCGGAGAAGTAGGGCTTGCAGGAGAGGTCAGATCTGTTACAGCAGCGCCGATAAGGATAACCGAGGCAGCAAAACTAGGCTTTAAGACGGTGATTTTGCCCTTATCTTCTCTTAAGGGAGTAAAAGCACCGGGTGGAGTAAAACTTATTGGAATAAAAAGCATTTCGGAGGCTATGGATTATATTTAAACATGGATGATATGTATCAGGCATTTGCCGAGGTTTACGATCTGTTTATGGAAGATGTTCCGTATGACAGATGGGCAAAAGAGATAATTGGGCTTCTTAAAGAAGAAGGTATAGATGACGGACTTGTGTGTGAGCTTGGATGCGGTACGGGTCAGATGACAAGAAGGCTTGCGGCAGCAGGCTATGACATGACCGGAATAGATGCTTCCTTTGACATGCTTATGAAGGCAAGGGAATACGAGGCCGAGGGTATTTTATATCTCGAGCAGGATATGAGAGAGTTTGAACTGTACGGTACGATGGCGGCTATTGTCAGTGTTTGTGACAGTATGAATTATCTTACCGATGACGGAGATATGGAAAAAGTGTTTTCTCTGGTAAAAAACTATCTTGATCCGGGCGGAATCTTTATTTTTGATGTAAATACCGTATATAAGTACGAAAATATACTTGGTGAACAGATAATAACGGATAACAGGGAAGAGGGAAGTTTTATCTGGGAAAACTATTATGACAGGCAAAAACGTATTAATGAATATGAACTGACGCTTTTTATAAGAGACCGGCAGCTTAGCGGGGAAAACGGAGAGGACTTGTATAAAAAGTATGAAGAGACTCATTTCCAGAGGGCCTACGGGATAGATGAGATAACGGAGAAGGTTAATGAGTCCGGACTTATTCTGAAAAAAGTTCTTGATACCGATACGATGCAGACACCGTCAAATACCAGTGAAAGAGTGTGTTTTGTGATACAAAAGGGAGTGTAAAATGGTAGATGATTTTGTGAGAGTTGGAGCCTTTGTTCCTGAAGTAAGTCTTGCAGATGTAAGCAGTAATGTTAAAAACATAATTAAGATCATAAGTCAGGAGGCCAAGGGCGGAGTAAAGGTTATGGCCTTTCCCGAACTGTGTATTACGGGGTACAGCTGTGGCGAGCTGTTTTTGCAGGATCTCCTTTTGGAAAAAGCCAAAAAAGGCCTTTTGGAGATAGCAAAAGCCTGCTCAAAAACAGATGCATTTA
>JAILKW010000182.1 GCA_024693455.1 Lachnospiraceae bacterium | reverse complement strand
CTGACAAGGACCATAGAGATGTTAAAAAAGACAGAAAAATAAAGGTGAAACGGAGGAATTATGTTTAAGAAAGTAAGGGCATTGATGCTGGCTGTTGCAGTTGTTATTTCATCAATACCTGTATACGGTACAATTGGCGTTGAAGCAGCATCTAAAAATGAGGGAACGGCAGAACTTAGGATTTATTCAACCTCCGACCTTCACGGACAAAGCATTGCATACAGCTACGATACGGCCACTGAGCATAAAAACGGTAGTCTGGCACAGATTGCAACCGTGATCAAAGACGATAAGGAAGATATCGAACACGGTACATCTATGCTGGTGGATTGCGGAGACGTAATCTTCGGACTTGGAGCTAAGGCTACCATGGATGAGCGGGTTTCAACAGATAAACAGTACATGTATGAACTCATGGAATCCATGGATTATGACGCTATAACACTGGGTAATCATGATTTTGATTATGGATATGATTACGAAAAAAGAATTTTGGACAGTTCGGGGCTTGCGGATAAGGTAGTTCTTTCAAATGTATATGATGCCAAGACAGGAAAATACCCGTGGGCAACCCGTAAGATGATCACAAAGACTGTTGTTACTTCCAAAAATAAGAAGAAGACGATCAAGATAGGTGTTACAGGGGCAACAATTCCACAGCTTTCCACATTTGCACCTTGGAAGGGAATACTGGCTACCAAAAATATTGTGGATGCAATACAGGATCAGGTAGAGCTTTTGGATGAAGAAGGCGCGGATATAATTGTGGTTCTGGCTCATTCGGGAATAGGTGAGTATGATCAGGAAGATTATTCGGTTGAAAATGTTGGATATCTTCTTACAGAGATCGCACCCATAGATGTAATTTGTCTGGGACATACACATGTTAATTTTCCGAGCTTTGACCTGGCGGTTGATAAGGTATATGAATATCCCGGGGTTAATGCCGATACCGGACTTATCAATGGAAAGGTAGTGGTACAGGAAGCGGATCACGGACAGGCTCTTGGTATTTCTAAACTTAAACTGAAATTCGTTAACGGGAAAGTTGAGATAGTAAACAAAAAAGCGACTGTTCGTACTATTACACAGAGTGATGAAGAAGATGAGAGTATAGTAAACCAGAATGCACCTTTTGATAAAATCTTCAGAGAAATGTTTAAAAAGGTGGAGGTAAATAACGGCGTTACTTATGATAATTATTTTGGAATGCTTGAGGATAATCCGCTTATTCAGTTGGTTAATGATGCTAAGATAGCTCATGGGCAAAAGATTATCGCCCAGGAAGCCCCGGATTATGTTGACTGTCCGATCATAGCATCAACTGCATATAATGCGACAGGATCACAGTCCTCCGAAGATTATGTCAGGGTTAACGGAAGTATTACTCTAAGTGATATCCTTAATCTTCAAATGTATGCTCAGGAGTATTCAAAATTCTATTATGTTACCGGGGCTCAGTTAAAAGAAATGCTGGAATGGCAGGCGTCTGCATATATGGTTCCGGAGCTCGCCTCTCAAACAGAGTGGAAGGATGGAAATTATAACACCTTTGCAGCACAGGGATTGTGTCCCATATTGGATCCGGAGTGGGAAAATTGGGACGGACTGTATGTTTTTGACGGTATTGAGTATGAAATAGACCCGACAATCGCGCCAAGATATAACAAAGCAGGGGAACTCATGGACGATGAGGCTCATAGAATTACGAAACTTACCTGTAATGGAATACCGGTAAGTGACGGTCAAAAATTTGTATGGGTTAATCGTAATATTGCAAAAAAAAGCTGGCCTATGATATACGGAAGTGTAAAAAAACAGCTTTTGGTCAAAAAGACAGAACTGTTGACTAATGTGTTGGCAGAGTATATAGATGAGCAGCAAAAAATATCTGACTTCAAGATCAGTTGCGACAATAATTGGCATGTGGCATTTCCTGCTGCAGATAACTATGTTATAAAATCTTCGGATGCTTCGATCAGTGGAGCAGTAAATAAACCGTGGTATTCTGAAGTATTAAAACAGGAAAACGGTTATGCCTATTATAGGGCAAAATTCTTCGGAACCGTAAGTGATAACAGTGGTCCCCTTCTTTCTATATCCGAGCTTGAAACAGGTATAAGCGGAGACCCGGTAACGATCGCGGTTCAGAGTTCCGATATTTCCGGGATATCGGAAATAAAATACCTGATAGGGCTCCATTATTTGGATGACAGTGAATGGAGCAGTGGAACAAAAGTAAAAAACGGCGGATTTAAAGCCTTGACAAATGGGGTGTATTCCGTAAAGGCAACAGACAATCGCGGAAATGCGACTGTGAAGTTTATATCTGTAGACAATATAAATGCTTCTGTTGCAAGCACGCCAAAAGTAGATACAGTTAAAAATACCAAAAAGTACGTTACGGGTAAGGGTTCTGCCGGTGCTACGATATATGTCAAAACAAAAACAGGAGTATATCATACCGAAGTAGGTTCAAATAAGAAATATTCATGCCGTGCAGATGGACTTTTGGCTGATAAGGAAATTACCGTATGGCAGGTTGATTCCAAAGGAAGAACCAGTGAAGAGGTTAAAGTTAAAGTCACAAGGACGGGAGCCAATAAGCCGATAGTAGATAATATAACTAATAAGAAAAAATACATCACAGGAAAACTCAATGATTCTTCTTATTGCAGAGTATTGGCTGTAAGAGGAGATAATGTTTATATTCCAAAGGGACAGAAATCAAAGTACAAAGCATCGAGTTTGTACAAGAAAAAATTTAAGAAAAAACATATAGTTGAGACAGCTTATTCCTATGATGAGGATACCAAAAAATTCAGTCTGCGTGTGCCGAATATTTATGCTGATCAAAGCTTTATGGTATATTCTTACGACTGGATATCCAGAGCCAGCCTTGTTACAAAAGATAAGGCTGATGATGTTGCTCCCAATCAACCGGTACTTGAGGATACTATAGCGCAGGAAGGCGTTGTATACGGACACATTCCCGCGGCTAAATCCGATAGGACCTATACCATAAATGTCATGGCTGAAGGAGAAGAATATACGGGTACAGCCGATGCCGACGGATATTTTTCAATAGTTACCTCATGTATAGATGTAAACGAGGAAGTCAGTGTGACAGCCAGTGATATAGATGAAACGGGAGAAGAAAGAGAAAGCATGTCTCGTGATGTAAAGGCGTTAAGCTGCTTTGATGTATTTGAGAAAGAAAATACCTCTTGCGCTTACCTGGATTATCTTGATAATAAATCAGAGTCCCTTCAGGGATATGTGGAACCCGGAAATCCGGAAGAAGAATATACAAGTCTTATTATAGATAGTCGAAAAATAAACTTTGAAACAAACGAAGAGGGTGACTTCGAATATATATTTGAAAAGAAAAAGGCGGCAGGCACAAAAATAGGACTTATGATCCGATATCGCGATGGTAGTCTTAAAGCATATACAGAGACCAAGGTGGATCTTGCGATACCGGATGCTCCGGAATTCTATGTGGACGGGGATATAACCGAAGACACAAAGAGGATAAAGATAGGCGGAGTAGATGATGCGAAGGCTATTCTCCTTGTGGGAAGTAAGACATATAAGCCCGTAAAGAAGAGAAAGGTTAAAAAGGACGGAGAGGATTACTATTACTACATCTTTAAGCCTCAAAAGCTTAAGAGAAAAGCCAAGGTAAGAGCTTATCTTAAAAACGCAAGCGGCAGCAGTGAAAAGACTGTGTACGGTAAAGTAAAAAAAGGCAAAAAGAAAAATAAAAAGAAATAATGATTTTTGAACCGGAGGTTAATATGTGGAATAAGGAGTTGGAAGTAGCCAAAAAGGCATCTTTAGAAGCCGGCGAACGTATTATGGAGATTTACGGAACGGAATTTGATGTCGAATATAAAGAAGATAAGTCACCGCTTACAGCGGCGGATAAAGCATCAAATGAAGTGATAGTAGCGGCGCTAAGAGAAGCCTTTCCGGATCATGCAATTCTTTCCGAAGAGGAAAAAGACAGTAAAGAACGCCTGTCAAACGATCTTTGCTTCGTTGTTGATCCTCTTGATGGCACAAAGGAGTTTTTAAAGAGAAACGGACAATTTACCGTAAACATAGCTTTGGCTCATAAGCACAGGACGGTAATGGGAGTTATCTATGTTCCGGTTACAGGAGAACTTTTTTATGCTTCCGAAGGAGACGGAGCATTTCTTAAGACATCAGATGGAAATGTTACAAAACTTTCCGTTTCGGATAATACAGATAAGAGCGATCTTTCGGCAGTAGTAAGCGGCTCTCATCCCTGCGAAGAGATGGAGGATATGATAAAACGATACGATATCAAAAAGCTTGTGAGAATGGGAAGCTCCTTAAAGGGTTGTCTGGTTGCCAAGGGTGAGGCAGATATTTACTTCAGACATAATCCCACAATGGAATGGGATACGGCTGCGATGCAGTGCATAGTCGAAGAAGCGGGCGGAATATTCA
>JAILKW010000143.1 GCA_024693455.1 Lachnospiraceae bacterium | reverse complement strand
TATTCCGGAAAGAAAAACCACCAAAATAAAGATGGAAAAAATACCTATTGCGACAACTGCAATGCTCTGGGTAAGAAAGCTTCTGAAGGTTTCAAGTTCTCTTGTGCAATCCAAAAAAAGTACCATTACATTTCCGTCAATTGTTGTGGTTCGGAATCGGAAATTTCCGTCAAAACCAAAGCGTGTATTTTGGTTATAAATTGCAGTTGCTTTTTTCTTTGCGGTTTCATCGCTGATGGTATAAATTCGATCGGTTTCAAGCTTTGTAACATTACCTTCCGAATCAAAAGTCGCGGTAAAATAACGACTGTCAAAAGGTGTTTCTGCAGAGAGTTTATTTTGATCAAAAAACGGCTTTTTAATATCGGATAAATGCTTGTTTTCGGATGGAGAATCCTTCATTTCCGGAGGCTCTTTTTCGTCACCGGGTTTTTTCATTTTATCCTCAAAATCAAGAAAACTTCCGCCGTTTTCAACAAGCAGATCCATTCTTTCTTCCGCCGCGGTTATGACGGAAATATAATTGGAAATAATTATGGCAAAAAATATCGCAAAAAGCACCAAAAAAACCGATAACATAGTGATGGCGATAAACTTTTTTCTGAGCGATCTAATCATTTTTTTTCTCCAATGAATAACCAAGTCCTCTGGATGCTTTTATTAAAATATCCGAGCCTGCTTTTGCGAGTTTTTTTCTAAGGTATGAGATATAAACCCAGACAACATTTGCTTCTGTATCGGTATCGTATCCCCAGACTTTATCCATGAACTGATCTTGTGAAAGTATCTGGCCGGGTGTTGTCATCAGCATTTCAAGCATTTGAAATTCTTTGCTGGAAAGTTTTATACTGTCATCGGGGCCCGAAAGTGTAAAGGTACTTCGGTCCAATGAAGTGTTTCCGAATTTTAATGTGTTATCGGTGACTTCTCCCGTTCGTCTTGTTATTGAGCGAACTCTTGCCAAAAGTTCTTTTGCCGCAAAAGGCTTTGTAAGATAATCGTCCGCTCCGGCGTCAAGCCCGGCGACACGGTCATCAATTTCGGATTTTGCGGTCAGCAAGAGGACAGGGATGTCCATTCCTTTTGAACGGATTTTTTTTAGAACTGTAAGTCCGTCAAGTTTTGGCATCATTATATCCAAAATAGCCGCATCGTAGAGTTCTGTTTCAAGGTAATCGAGAGCATCCTCTCCGTTATATACCGCATCGACGGAATACTTATTTCTTTTGAGTATCTCTACAAGTGCACGCGAGATATCCTCTTCGTCTTCAGCCAATAAAAGTCTCATAGAATCCCTCCTAAATTTTTACATATTTTACAGTATATATGATATAATGAGAAATTATCAAGTATATTGGAGCAGATACGAATGTATTATTCAAAAATAAAATACAATGACATCGCCAATGGGACAGGAGTCCGGACCGTTTTATTTGTGTCGGGCTGCACACATGAGTGTGAAGGCTGTTTTCAGCCGGAGACATGGAATTTTCGTTACGGAAGCCCGTTTACGGATGTGACGATAAGAGAGATAACAGATTCCCTGGAACCTTCGCATATAGCGGGACTTACTTTGCTTGGCGGGGAACCGATGGAGCCTGACAATCAAAGGGCGCTTATAGTTCTCCTTCGTAAGGTGAAGGAAAAGTATCCGCAAAAAGATATATGGTGTTATACCGGATATACCTATGAGACGGATCTTTTGACCGGAAGAGCACATTGTGAAGTCACCGATGAGATGCTGTCTTATATAGATATTTTGGTTGACGGAGAATTTATAGAAGAAAAAAAAGATATAACGCTTGAGTTTAGGGGGAGCAGCAATCAGAGAATACTCCATCTTAAACGGGAAAGAGAGGGAGGCCTTATAGAGCATATAAAAGGGGCCTATGATGAGTGGAAGTGATTTTTATGGAGAACAAAACGGATTACAGGTGGTATAAGCTTGATAATGCAGCCACCATAGTACCGTCTACGGTTCATGGTTCGGATACCAGGGTTTTCAGGATAGTATGCGAGCTTAAAGAGGATGTAAAGCCGCAGTTTCTTCAGGATGCTTTGGACTATACCATAGAGGAATTTCCTCATTACAATGTTATACTGCGAAAAGGTTTTTTCTGGTATTATTTGGATGGGACCAGGATCAGACCTTTGGTTACTGAAGAAAGAAGACCTGCGCTTGAACCGATTTATCTTCCCGGCAGACGTAGTCTTATGTATAGGGTGAGCTACTATAAAAAACGCATTAATTTAGAGATGTTTCATGTGCTTGCAGACGGAACGGGAGCCTTCACTTTTATGAAGATCCTGGTGACAAATTATCTGAGGCTGGTACATAATATTAATTTACCCGAAGAGGAGGAACAGAAAGATGTTGCGTCCTCGGCAGGAGAAAAAAATCTGGATGCTTTTAAGCAATTTTACAGCAAAGAAAAGAGCCGTCGGCAGCTGATGAAAATGGTCGGGACTTCAGCTTATCAGATAGAACAGGACAAGGATGCCAATTACAGCAGCCGCCTCATAGAAGGTGTTGTTTCGGCCGGGGCATTTATTGATCTTGCGCATAAGTACAACACAACGGCCGGTATACTGACGGTGGCTTTATATATAGAGTCGGTTATAGGGATAATGAGTGTAAGAGAAAAAAGAAAGCCCGTAGTTATTTCCGTACCGGTTAATCTCCGTCAGTATTTTCCCTCTGAGACTACA
>JAILKW010000125.1 GCA_024693455.1 Lachnospiraceae bacterium | reverse complement strand
TAAATTGCCCGAGGTATCCTTTATGTTAAATGAACCTGCGGCTGCGGAAACTGCCGAAACATTATACCCAAGGAAGTTTAATCCCACATTATAGCTGACCGCGGGAGTGGTAAGTCCCGCCGAAAAGTCCGTAATACGACTTATATTCAGTCCTTTTTCCTGTAACGAAAGTGCAAGATTATTCTGCAGCGCACCTGCAGCCGATGTAACAAACGAGATCTGTATACCGGAAATTCCTTTAGCTGCTGTAAAATCATTGGCAGAAAACTCAGCCCTTGCAGCATAAAGCGCACCGGCAGTACCTGCTCTACCTCCGGTAACACTCACCGCGGTTAGTCTTGCAGATTCCATGGTATTCTGCGGGATCACAAGATGCCCTGAAAGCTCATTTGTGCCGCCGCTCACCGTAACATTGGCAAGCCTTGTTCCGTCTGCGGCATTAATAGCAAAGCTTCCTGTTTGTATATCTAGTGTCTGCACCCTGTACGCAGAAGATACCGAACTGGCGAGACTAAACGAATAAGACGATGCTACGCCGCTGCCGCCCGCTATTGCTCTTAAGTCCTTCCCAACTGTTATACCGTTATCTCTGAGATTCCTTGCCAGCGCATTCTGTATGTCACCCGCAGCAGCTGTTGCAAAAGATATGTTTACCGAAAGTCCGCTGGCCGAATCCACATTAAATACAGCAGTAGCCGGTTTTTGAGCTTGATAAACACCGACCTCCGCCATAGCCACGTTTGCTGCAGTCATAAATACATTTCTTCTCTCAACAGGAGAATCAGCCGTTACGACCTCAAGGGTTTCTTGTCCACCGGAAACCGTCATCCTCGCAATAAGTTCACCGCTTGTATCCTTTATCGAAAATACTCCGGTTGTACTGTTATCAGCAGAAACGTTATAACCTGATGCAACAGAAGTAGCCAGCGAAAGACCGTATGTAACGATCCTTTCCCCGGTTATCGCATCCTGTTTTATATTTTTTGAAATATTGATTCCGTCCCTAAGAAATGATGTGGCAAGCGCATTTTGAGTATCCCCTGCACTGGCCGTAATAAAGGACACAGAAACCGACAAACCGGTAGCCGAATCTGCAGACATAGCTGCGACCGCACGGGTTTGTCTTGTTTGGGTATAGTGAAAAGACGGCAAAGGTGCAACAGACGTACTCCCGCTGAGTAAAGGTCTGCCCCCAAAAGAAGTGTTTTGAGAAACCCTGTCGATCTCAGAATTTAAATATCCTATTTCGTTTTGGAGAATGGAACGGTCATCCTCGGTAAGATTGGATCCCGAGGCTTGAGTCGAAAGTTCCTTCATCCTCCCTATCATTCTTTCCAGCTCAATAAGCGCCGTATCGGCGGTCTGCATCTCCGAAACACCTTCTTCGGCGCTCTTTGTTGACATAGACAATGCTCTTATTCTTGAGCGCAAAGAATTCCCGGCGGAAATATCATTTACGTCGTCATTGGCATTTGCATATGGAGATACTGAGTTTAAAGAAATATTTGAGCTGTTTCCTGTGTTCGAGACCAACGGGCTGCTGCCCAAAAGTCCCGCAGACTGTATAACCAGATTACTATCAATCCTCATACTGTCACCTGCCTTCCATGGCTTTTAATAACTGCGCCCTCATCCTGTGAGCATCCTCATTCCTTCCCGCTTTTTCGAGAAATTCTATCTTTTCCATGATCTGAGAATACAAAAGTTTACGTTCGGCCGCAATCTCTACATCGTATGCATTACTATTGCTATCCTTAGCATTTTCAAGTCTTTTTATAAGTATCTCTCTTTGCATCTTACATGCAAGGGAGTACATTTCGTTACTGTATGTATCGGCCAGAAAATATAACCCCTGAACCGATATTAAAGAATCATCATCCTTGTTTTTATAATAGCTTTCCATATACGAAAGCACGTAACTGCCTGCCTTTTCATAATCGTCGGAATTGACATAAAGTGTGGCAGCCTCAAGAGATATATACGCACCTGCAACTGTTCCGCAATGCTTAAGTAATCTCTTGTTTTTTTCGAAAAATCTGAGTTCTCTGCCGGAATCACCGGCATTTCTGAATATTCTAAGCTTCGCTGCAAAAAACAGCCCTCTCATTGGATCAAGTCTGACATCCTTTGTTTTGGATAAAAGAGAAAGAGCATCATCACACAGCCTCTTTTGACCTTCAACATTACCGGAAGCCTCGTATTCCTGAAGCAGCTGATGTCTGAACCTGAGTTCTAAGGGATTCTCTTTTATGGCCTCTTCAAGCAGGCTGATATTCCTCTTAAGGTGAGCATCCAGCGCCTCTTTGCTGTGAAAAATATATCCGGTATGTCCCAAAACGGACATAATAGCCTTTGGCTTGCCTGAAAGCGGGTCAAAATATTCATGAACACGCCCCACAAATCTGATCCCGTTTTGAATGCGTACCAGCCTGGTTACCCAGGCATCCGAGAACTCACTAAGCTCATCATTAAAATAATTGCGTACCAAAAGATTGACCCAGGAAGGATTACCTCCATCAGCCAATCTTAGAAAGTCTATAAGAGCCTGACTGTCTATAAGCCATTCATCATCATCCAAATAGAAAAACCACTCACCCGATGCCGCGCTCATTCCTACGTTTCTGGCGGCGGAAAAGTCATTGCACCATTCAAAATCTATTATCTTATCTGCAAATCTTTCGACTATCTGCCTTACTTTTGGATCATGACCTGCATCCGTGTCTACAACTATGACTTCAGTATCCAAACCTTCGCGAAGAGGAGTAAGAGACGATAAACATCTTTCTATCGTATCTATCCTTCCGGAGGACAAAAGCGAGACAGTCAGCACTTTCTTATCAGCCATTTCTTACCTCGCAAGGATTCTGTCCGCATGTTACTACATTCAAATCTCGCCCAAGCTTTACATAGAGGCGGGCGAATCTTGTCTAAGATATATTATACAACGCCAAATCGCATTCTTACAAGTAGTTAATAAAAAATTTATGATTTTACGACAATTTTCCCATCATAGCCTTATAAGATATGGTTTTTAATCCCTCAAAAGATTTTGCTTTTTTGGAATTAAACGCCTTTTTCAGCTTTTTACTGTATTTTTTGGCGGAAACCTCTTTTCCGTTCCACTTTTGAGTTTCCGTTGCAATTGAATACTCTCCTTTTGCCTTTTTCTTGAGAGCTCCTTTTTTCATAACATGGATTATATCTTCGCCTTCACCTGATCCGGACGAGATATAAGTCTCATATATCTTTCCTGATCTCGGAATATATGACGTATCTCCTCTGTAGCCGCCGGCGCTTGCAACGCCCGAACTAAATCCCCCAAGATTTACAGCTTTCCCGTTATAATATGTATAGACAGCGTAAGAATAAACACCCGCGTTATCGTATTCATCCTTAGGTGTATGTACTGCCAAAAGTTCGGGCACATCATCATTATTTACATATATAAGCTTAAAAGAGTCGAAGCCACCCGACTCTGATTCCGGATCATGGATCTTTTCTATAAGTTCCGAATAAGCCGTGTTAATATCTGTGTTGTCCGTTGCTGCCGAAGCCGGTAAAGCCGAAACTGTAAGTGCCACTGCAAGTGATAATCCTAATAATCCTTTTAATTTCATTTTAAAGCCTCCTTAATAATTGTTTAAACTGTTTTCTTTTTATCCTCTGCCTTAGCCAAAAACTTTTCGTTTTCAACTATAAATCTCTCATGTGTTCCTTCTGCGATCTTACCACTTTCATCATAAACGTTCGCCTCAAAAACAAGCCTTCTTCTGTCCACCTCAGTAAGCACGGTATCACAGCTGACCTCAAGTCCAACAGGTGTCGCGGAAATATGTGACATGTCTAATTTCGTACCTACCGTGCCCTGTCCTTTTTCAAGATAAGGTGCAACACTCTCCCATGCCGTCTTTTCAACAAGAGCTATAAGCGCAGGGGTCGCATAAACATCAAGTTCCCCGCTGCCCAGCTTCTTAGCGGTATTTTCTTCTGTGACCGTTTCTTTACCATGCCCTTTAATACCGGTTTCCAACATAATATCACTTTCTCCCATCTTTATTTTTTCTTTTTTTCTTATTGTTTTTTCTTTTTTCAACCGAAAAACCGAATTTGCCCAGTTTTTTCCCAAGCGAAAAATACTCCCCGTGCGAATATGCTATAAGTCCCGTATCGGACAAATTAAATTTCCCGTTTTTGTCCATATACCTGTCATCTACGGTAACTCCGATAACCTCGGCTATAAAAAGGTTATGTGATCCAAGTTCTTCGATCTTTTTTACCTTGCAATAAATATTAACGGGGCTTTCAGCTATCGCGGGTGTCTGAATAAAATCGGATTCATATTCCGTAAGCTTCATCTCAGCGAACTTATCGTGATCTCTTCCCGACCTGACGCCGCACCAGTCGCAGGCTCGGACAAGATCCTTAGTGACCAGATTGATCACAAATTCGCGGCTCTGTTTTATTATATCATGTGAATACCTTCCGGGTCGCACCGATATGGATACCATAGCCGGATCCGAACAGATCGTTCCCGCCCAGGCAACCGTTATGATATTCGGCCTTTCGTCTTTTCTCTTACAACTAACCATCACCGCAGGCACGGGATAAAGCATATTACCTGCTCTCCAACAAAGTTTTTCCACTTTTCATTCCTCTGACTTTTTATTTTGTTTAGTTTACATCACGCTTTGACCTTCATCAAGGACTTTCTTTGGACTTTCTGTTATACTTTGTATTGCAAAGGAGGGATAATCAGACATGCGATTGGACAAATATTTAGCTGATATGGGAATCGGTAGCAGAAGCTTCGTCAAAGAAATCATAAAAAAGGGAAAAGTTACCGTTAACGGCGAGCTTATAAAATCCGCCTCCGTATCCGTTTTGGAAAGCGATACTGTATTCGTCAACGGAGAACAGGTCAAATATCAGACACATGAATATTATATGCTGAACAAACCCGCGGATGTAATATCCGCAACATCCGACGATAATCAAAAAACAGTAATGGATCTTTTTCCAAAAGAAAGGAGAAGAGATCTTTTCCCCATAGGACGACTTGACAAAGACACTGTGGGGCTTCTTATAATCACAAACGACGGAGCTCTCGCCCATGAACTCCTCTCTCCCAAAAAACATGTTGATAAGGTCTACTATGTAAAAACAGAAGGCCTTATAACGGAAGAAGATATCGCTGCCTTTAAAAACGGCCTCATTTTAAAAAATGAAGAAAAAACAATGCCTGCAAAGCTTGAGATAATAAGTCCGGGCGAAATTTCGGAAGCCTATGTCACAATAAAAGAGGGAAAATATCACCAGGTAAAGAGAATGTTTGCTGCCTGCGGTAAAAAAGTCATATATCTGAAACGGATCTCGATGGGAGGACTATTACTTGACCAAACACTTAAAGAAGGCGAGTGGAGAGAATTACTTGCAGAGGAACTGGCGATTTTAAAACGTTGATTTTTAAACGATCGTTGATTAAAATGATTCTGTATAAATAAATATATTTAAATAGAAAGAAGGACAACATGTACGACGTCAAATCAAAAAAAGCAGAAGAATTCATAAGTGATGAAGAGATCACTGCTTCTTTACAGTATGCGGACGAAAATAAGAGCAACGCTGAGCTTATAGACAGCATTCTGTCCAAAGCTGCCGAGGGAAAAGGCATAGGACACAGGGAAGCTTCCGTTCTCCTCGCCTGTGACATACCTGAAAAAAATGAAGAGATCTTTCATCTCGCCAAAAAGATAAAACAGGAATTCTACGGCAACCGTATAGTTCTTTTTGCTCCCCTTTACCTTTCCAATTATTGTATAAACGGGTGCACCTACTGTCCTTATCATATGAAAAACAAAACAATACCGCGCCATAAACTGACTCAGGAAGAAATAAAAGCAGAAGTCATTGCCCTTCAGGATATGGGACATAAGAGACTTGCCCTTGAGGCCGGAGAAGATCCCGTCAATAACCCTATCGAATACATCCTTGAAAGCATAAAGACAATCTATTCGATCAAACATAAAAACGGTGCTATCAGAAGGGTAAATGTAAATATCGCCGCAACCACCGTCGAAAACTATAAAAAACTTCACGACGCCGGTATCGGGACCTATATTTTATTCCAGGAAACATATCATAAATCATCTTACGAAGTCCTTCATCCAACAGGTCCGAAACACGACTATGCTTATCATACCGAAGCTATGGACAGAGCTATGGAAGGAGGCATAGATGATGTGGGACTCGGTGTTCTTTTCGGTCTGGATAAATACCGCTATGAATTTACCGGCCTGCTTATGCATGCAGAACATTTGGAAGCAGCTTTCGGAGTCGGCCCCCACACCATTTCCGTCCCGAGAGTTTGTCCGGCTGATGATATCGATATCAAAGAATTTTCAAACTCTATAGACGACGATACCTTTGCAAAGATCGTTGCCTGCATAAGAATTGCCGTTCCTTACACCGGAATGATAGTCTCCACACGGGAAACACAAAAATCAAGAGAGCGTGTTCTCAACCTTGGAATATCTCAGATCTCCGGTGGGTCCAGAACATCTGTCGGCGGCTATACCGAAGAAATAAGACCCGAAGATACCACACAGTTCGAAGTATCCGACACCAGATCCTTAGACGAAGTCATTAAATGGCTTATGGAACTTGACTACGTACCTTCATTTTGTACAGCCTGCTATCGCGAAGGCCGGACGGGCGACAGATTTATGGCTCTGTGCAAGGCCAAACAGATCCAAAACTGTTGTCTTCCTAACGCCCTTATGACTCTCGAGGAATATTTAAGTGATTATGCTTCTGAGGAAACAAAAAAAGTGGGCCGCCGTCTTATCGAAGCCAATCTTTCCGATATAACAAATCCGGTAGTTCTCGAAAAGACAAAAGAACGCCTCAAAGCCATTAAAGAAAACGGTGAAAGAGATTTCCGTTTTTAAGGAAAATGATATGAGTATGAATCTTACCCCCTCCGGCGAACGCATGCATATTTCCTTTTTCGGCTGCAGAAATGCAGGCAAATCCAGCCTTGTAAATGCTTTTTGCAGCCAGAAGGTTTCCATTGTTTCCGACGTTCTCGGAACCACCACCGATCCGGTGGGCAAAAGCATGGAACTCCTCCCTTTAGGTCCCGTGGTAATAACAGACACCCCGGGAATCGATGACGAGGGCGCTCTTGGGAATGAAAGAATAAAACGAACCCGGGAAATACTTAGAAAAACAGATATTGCCATCCTTGTAGTTGACGGCACTAAGGGAAAGTCCGCTTCCGACGAAGCGCTTATCTCTCTTTTTAACGAAAGAGATCTTCCCTATATCATTGCATTAAATAAGGCTGATCTAAGCGGAAAAGACATTTCCGATAATATTTTAACCGATGATGATTATAAGTCCGGTTTAATACTCAATGTAAGTGCCGCAAACGGCTTTAACATTGATCTTCTTAAAGAAATCACCGCACGTCTCACTTTACGTGAGCAAAAAGAAAACAGCATCATCGGTGATATTGTAACTGAAGGCGATACGATCATCCTTGTCGTTCCCATTGACAAGGCTGCTCCCAAAGGAAGACTCATCCTTCCCCAGCAGCAGGTGATAAGAGACGCTCTCGACCACGGAGTCATGCCTCTTGTCTCAAGAGACAGTGAGCTAAAAAAAGCACTGAGCGCTCTTTCGGCTCCTCCGTCACTTGTAATTACAGACTCTCAGGTATTTAAAACTGTAAGCCGGATCATCCCGGATGATATTCCCCTTACTTCTTTTTCAATCCTTATGGCAAGATATAAGGGCAATCTGACTCCCTCGGTAAACGGAGTCTTTGCTATCGATTCACTCGAAGATGATGACTGCATACTTATAAGTGAGGGCTGTTCCCATCACAGGCAGTGCGGAGATATCGGCTCGGTGAAACTTCCCGCTCTCCTTAAAAAATATACCGGCAAAAATTTAAATATCAGATTATCATCAGGTCAGGAATATCCGGAAGATCTGTCAGAATTTAAACTCATAATTCACTGCGGTGCCTGTATGCTGAATCCCGCGGAAGCAAATTTCAGATACAAAAAAGCCGAAGCGGCGGGTGTACCCATAACCAACTACGGCATTGCAATATCCTATATGAACGGTATATTAAAGCGCTGTATAAATATGCTTCCCGAGTTTAAAAATGTTTAGTCCGGGATTGAACCCCGCCTGAATTCAAGTCTCGCCCGCGAGACTTGGCGCGGGATTTGCATGTGCATCCTCGCGGAGCGTATATCTCCGGCGGATATTTGCCCATCCTGAGATAGAAAAAAACAGCAGTCAGATCAAACGACCTGACTGCTGTATTTTTATTAAAGAAGATCCTGGAATCCGGGAACCCAAAGATGTCTGGGAATACCGTCAACCATGATGGGAGCAAGATCGCCCTGGATAAGAGGTCTTACGTATGTGATAAATTCACTTGTTACATATGTGCCGTCCTTTGTGATCCAATCACGGGGAACAAGACGAACATCATTTGCGATCTTGTGAACATCCTTAACCTCTGTTCCTGCCTGATAAGGATCATCTGAAGTACGGGTAATAACTACCATCTTTCCTGAATCTCCCTCATCAGCAGCCTTCATTGCAGCTCCTCCAACCTCATAAGCCTCAAGGATATCTACACGTGAAGCACAGTGGCTTGCTGCTCTCTGAAGAGTTGAAAGCTCGATCGCACGGGTCTTGCATCCAATCTCCTTTGCAATAACATTGCAAAGATATCTTGCTGTTCCGGTAAGCTGCTTATGTCCGAAAGCGTCTACGTAATCTACTCCGCCCTCATCAAGCTCTGTTACATACTTACCGTCTTTTGTATGAATACCTTCTGAAACAGCAACAATAACAGATGCTTTTTTCTTAAGTGTATCACGGCATTTCTTCATAAATGCCTGCATATCAAAGTCTACCTCAGGAAGGTAAATAGCGTCAGGTCCGTCACAGTCTTCACTCTTTGCAAGTGCTGCAGCGCCTGTAAGCCATCCTGCATCACGTCCCATGATCTCAATAACGATAACCTGTCCGTTCTTGGTTTCAAGTGACCAGCTGTCTCTGATGATCTCTTTAACAGATGTACCGATGTACTTAGCAGCCGAACCGTATCCGGGAGTATGATCTGTAAGTGCAAGGTCATTATCTATAGTCTTAGGACATCCTACGAAACGGATGGATGATCCTGAAATGATAGCGTAATCTGAAAGCTTCTTGATCGTATCCATTGAATCGTTACCGCCAATGTAGATAAAGCAATCGATCTCAAGCTCTTCAAGCTTTGCAAAAATCTTCTCATATAAAGCCTGATCCTGATGAATATCGGGAAGTTTAAAACGGCATGAGCCAAGATAAGCAGAAGGTGTACGCTTAAGAAGCTCCTCGTCCAGTCCGTTCTTGATATGCTCGGAAAGATCTACATATCTATCCTCTACAAGTCCCTGTATACCGTGAAGCATACCGTAAACCTTCTTGTAACCACGCTCCTTTGCTGTACGGTAAACACCTGCAAGTGATGAGTTGATGGCTGCAGTAGGTCCTCCCGACTGTCCAACGATTACATTTCTCTTATTGTTTTTTGCTGCCATTATTTCTCCTTTCTGTTTGACGAGCTCATACTTCGTCTCTGCTGTATCTTCACAGCTTATTTTATTTCCCGGTCTTCGCTTCCGGGCTCACTGCATTATATGGTAACATATTTTATGTGTCTTAACAATTCAAACTTAATTTTTTTCATATCCGGGCGGAAGGGGATCGGTATATATATCTTCATTCATTAACAAAGCTGCAATAAGACCGTAACCTCCGGGCTGAACTATCTGTATTGTGGTTCCGAGTTCTTTTTCAATATCGCTTATATGAATGTCGTCAAGCAAGACGTCTTCACCAAATCTTAAAAGATTCGAAGGAAGCAAAAGTCTGCTTCCAAGATTTTTTCCCTTAAGCTGCGCCATTATATCCGTTCCGGTCAAAAGTCCCGACACGGTTATCCTCTCGCCAAAGAAATCATTACGGATACCTATGATATTTACCTTTATCCCGGCAAACACTTTATTAAAATACGAAACAAGTCTTCTTATCTCCGATTCTATAAGTCTGCCGCACGCTATGGTAAGTTCATCCTTTTTATCACTTTTTTCGCAGTCTGCAAGCGCCTCGTAAAACTCATCCCTTAAAAGTCTTACCATTCCCACTCCGTTTTCAAGCTGGGGATATCCGTCGTAGTTATCCGCATCGGGAAAAGGTTCCTCTGCCAGGAAATACCATTCATCACTTCCGTGAACAAAATGATTATCCCATTTTGCCATGCATATTTCCTGTGCTTCATGTATTATCGTCAAAACCTCTTTTGCATCTTCTTTTTCAAAAGGCTTAAGAGGATAAAGACCTTCTCTGTATTTTGAGAGCCCAACGGGAACAACCGACAAGCTCTCCATATAAGGCAGATACTCAGATAAGTCCGAAATCGTCCTTCTCAATTCATCTTTATCGTTAACCCCTTTACAAAGAACTATCTGACCGTTCATCCTTATTCCGGCTTCATAAAAGGGTTTTATTTTTTTCAGGGCTTCACCCGCAAATCTGTTTCCAAGCATTTTAACACGAAGCTCGGGATTTGTGGTATGTACGGAAATATTAATGGGCTCCATCCTGTAACCCACAATGCGCTTTATATCATCATCCTTCATATTGGTAAGGGTGATATAATTTCCCTGTAAAAAAGAAAGTCTTGAATCGTCGTCTTTGAAGTAAAGGGTATCTCTCATCCCTTTTGGATTCTGATCTATAAAACAGAATATGCAATGATTTGAACAGGACCTGTAATCATCCATAAGTCCGTTTTCGAACTCAATCCCTATATCCTCATCCTCATCCTTTTCGATTTCAAGCTCCCACTCCTGTCCATCCGGCTTTTTTATCAGAAGTGTGACCTCCTCATCATCGGTAAGAAAATGATAATCCAGGATATCGCGGATTTCTTTTCCGTTAATGCTGATAAGCTCATCTCCCGGTTCAACTTCCATCTCTTCGGCTATACTTCCGGGCTCAACTTTTTTTATTATGTGATTGATATTTTTCATTGTATCCTCCGCATATAATATGATAGCATGATGGTACAAGGACGATTTCTTGTTCGGTAATGTAAGTAATAATTACAAGAAAGGCGTAAAAATGAGTAGCTTAAACTCCGATTTTTCAAACAAAGACAGCTATGAAGAAATGGGCTTCGCAAAGCTTGATACTTCAAGGACTGCAAGAAGCGGTTTCCCCGAAGTGGTATTCTGCCAGGGAAAGGCCGATTCTCACCTTATTTCCATTTACGGAAAACTCTACGAAAAAAATAAAGAAGTCTTCGGAACCAGAGCCAATGAGCACCAGGCAAATCTTATTACCTCAATGTATCCCAAGCTCCCGGTTAAATATGATCCTCTTTCAAGGATCCTTTCCATAGCACCGGAACAGCCCAGAGAACTCGTAGGCGCCATTGCCGTCTGCTCGGCAGGTACAGCAGATCTTCCCATCGCAGAGGAAGCTGCTCAAACCGCGGAATATTTCGGAACAAAAGTCCGCTGCATTTACGACGTGGGAGTGAGTGGGATCCATCGCCTGCTTGCACAGACCGAAGAACTTCACAAGGTAAACTGTGTAATTGCAGTTGCCGGAATGGAAGGTGCTTTAGCCAGCGTCATAGGCGGTCTGGTTTCCGTTCCTGTTATTGCTGTCCCGACTTCTGTAGGATACGGGGCAAATCTGGGCGGAATATCGGCACTTCTTACCATGATAAACACCTGTGCCAACGGGGTCACGGTAGTAAACATAGATAACGGATACGGCGCCGGCTATGTTGCAACTCAAATAAACAGACTTGCCGTATCACATTTTGAAGGGTAACAATTTACCTGCCTCTAATTTATCATTCAAAAAGGCTGTCGCAAAGCTGCGCCAGCCTTTATTTCTTTTAGAGCCCCGCGCGGGTTCTTATCCCAATGCCTGTTTAAGATCGGCTATCAGATCTTTTGCATCCTCAAGTCCACATGACATACGAACAAGTCCTGCAGGAATTCCCGCTGCCTCAAGCTGCTCATCCGTCATCTGACGATGAGTTGAGGTCGCAGGATTAAGACAGCAGCTTCTTGCATCTGCAACATGAGTCTCAATAGCACAAAGTCTGAGCTTTTTCATGAAATCTTCCGCTGCTGCTCTGCCTCCCGAAAGTTCGAATGATACTACTCCGCATCCTCCGTCAGGCAGATATTTCTTTGCAAGCTCATGATAAGGATCCTCAGGCAGTCCGGAGAAATGAACTGCGCTCACCTTAGGATGGTTCTTTAAATATTCTGCGATCTCCTGTCCGTTTTTGGCATGCTTTTCCATTCTTACATGCAAAGACTCAAGTCCGAGATTTAATATGAATGCATTCTGAGGAGACTGAATACATCCGAAATCTCTCATAAGCTGTGCGGTACACTTAGTTATGAAAGCTCCTTCTTTTCCAAACTTTTCAGCATATGTAATCCCGTGATAAGAGTCATCCGGAGTGGTGAGTCCGGGGAATTTATCCGCATGAGCCATCCAGTCAAACTTTCCGGAATCAACAATGGCTCCGCCTACGGCTGCTCCGTGTCCGTCCATATATTTGGTTGTTGAATGAGTAACAATATCAGCTCCCCATTCGATCGGTCTGCAATGAACGGGTGTGGGAAAGGTATTGTCAACGATAAGCGGAACTCCGTGCTCATGAGCAACCTTTGCAAAAAGCTCTATATCCAAAACCGTAAGAGCCGGATTGGCGATCGTCTCTCCGAAAACGGCTCTTGTATTTTCCTTAAATGCTGCATTAAGCTCTTCCTCTGTGGCATTAGGTGATACAAAGGTAACCTCTATACCCATCTTTGCCATGGTTACGGCAATAAGATTAAATGTTCCGCCGTATATGGAGGAGGATGCCACTATATGACTTCCACACTCGCAAATGTTAAACAGAGCGAAAAAATTAGCTGCCTGTCCGGAGGAAGTCAGCATACCTGCGGTACCTCCCTCAAGAGCCGCTATCTTTGCCGCAACGTGATCATTGGTCGGATTCTGTAGCCTTGTGTAAAAATATCCGGATGCCTCCAGATCAAAAAGTTTGCCCATATCCTCGCTTGTATCGTATTTAAATGTAGTAGATTGAACTATGGGTATTTGTCTGGGTTCTCCGTTGCCGGGTGTATATCCGCTTTGAACGCATTTGGTTCCAAGTCCGAAATTTGAGTCTGACATTATCTTACCTCCTTAACTATCACAGGCTGTTTGTGTACCTGTTTCCAAATAAATACGGATATTCGGCGACAGATGTACTTGTCTGGGATATATGTTTAATTCTATTCAAAAAATGGTACACCAAAACTTTAAATTTATCAACTCAAAACAAAGTATAAAAATTCAATTTTTTTAATATAAAACCTAAAGTTTTTCCAATAATTGCCGATAAATTAGATAACAAAGTAAAAAAGACATAAAACAAGTGAACTGAGAGGAAACGCAAGCCAAACGGAGGAGGTATATATGTATAATTACGAATTATATCTTACAAAAGATGTTAACGGAAAAAGCGTATTTCTTATAAATACAGACCATAAAATCAATGATTTGGACAAGTGGCTCACACTTCTTGTTTCAGAAAAGACCATCACAAAAGATGTTGCAAAATCAGTAATGTTTGTAGCCTGAAACCATATAGACGAATAGAAGCAAAAGCTTTTGAAATACGACCCTTTGAAAGGTCATTAAAAACGAAGAAAAAACGAGAGTCGAGCCGGGACCGGTCGCCTCTCGTTTTTTAACTCAGTCGGAGAAATCCCCCACCTCTAAGCGTTAGCGTAGGTGGGGGTTATGACAAACTATACTCAGTCGGGGTACAAGCTCCGACTGAGTTAAACGCTCCGCGAGGATGCGCACGGATTCGGACAGGAATT
>JAILKW010000121.1 GCA_024693455.1 Lachnospiraceae bacterium | reverse complement strand
AATAAAGACTACAACGTTAATTGCAATAATAACAAATTTGTTTTTTAACATGATAAAGCACTCCTTTTAAAAGACATTTACTTATAGTCTGCATTATATCGCTTAAAAATTGCATATGCTATTATATTTTTCCCGATTTTTTATTCAAAAAACTTTTAGGTTTGTAGAATTTTATACCATCGTCATCAAAATATCGAAGTTCATCACGGACAGATTTACAGCATTCTTCTTTTTTTTATTCTCTCCGAGGGAGGTGTGCAGGTGATGAGCGATTTGCAATTCAATTATTACTATGGTAGAGAACCGGATCAGTATCAGTTTTATAGAATTCCTAAATTGCTCATCACTGATGCACGCTTCAAGGTAATATCCAGCGATGCAAAGCTACTTTACGGACTTATGCTTGATAGGATGTCGCTTTCCATGAAAAACGGGTGGCTGGATGATGAGGAACGCGTATATATAATCTACACCATCGAAAGCGTCTGTGAGGATATGAATTGCAGCAGAGGTAAAGCAATAAAACTCATGGCAGAGTTAGATGAAAAAAAGGTATTGGACTTATTGAAAAGAAGAGGCGCGGACTTGGTAAACCGGATGTGATATATGTTAAAAATTTTTTTATGAATGAAGATGACGATAAGCCACAAATGTCCGCAAAGTCGCATAAATCCGCAGAAGTACAAAATTTGGACTTCAAGAAGTCTAATAATTGTAATTCAAGAAGTATGAAAAACGAACACCAAGAAGTACAGATCTTGAACCCAAATAATACTGATAATAATCATACTGATGTTAGTGAGACTGATACCATCAATCTATCTGCGCCGGATCATACAGGGATTGATGAGATGGATATAACGTGGGCTCCAAAAGGCAAAGATGAAATCGTAAAAAGTAGATTAGCCCTTATACGGAGGAATATTCTCCTTGATTGGCACATGTCGCATGAGCCTGTAGGCGCAAGGGAACGGTATGAAGAGCTTTAAGGCGGCATTCAGGAGACGGTTAGCTTATGGCTTCATGGCGATACAGCCGATGTTACGATAAAGCAGGTTGGAGACGGGCAGTTTGAGCTTACATATCCTGACGGGACTATAAGGAGCACAGGTGGTATGGCAGAGGATGGCCACGGCGGTATGCGCGGTGTTACTATGGACGAGATGATAAAGCAGCTCAGGACTGAGGTAAATGTTGAGGAGGATTCCGAGGGACGCCAAGAAAGAGTTTGCAAAGTATGATCCCGCCCTCCCCTAAGCCGGAGGGCAGTTAATACATACCCAGGCTATTAAGAAAAGCCTCAACCAGTTCCTTCTTTTTGCTTACATTAAAGGAGCGGTACAGTCTGGTATATCTCTGCGAGACAGAGCTTTCACTTATTTTTTTCTCTGCAGCAATCTCCTTATTAGAGTAATTGTAAATGGCGTAATAGATATAGTCATAATCATCATTGATAAAGTTGAATAATGACCGGGGTTTCTTTAAGTGGATCATGAGGCCGATGCATGCTTTTTTATGTTCCTTGGTCATTTTTACAAGCTCGGGATTGATCTTCATCTTGTAATGTTTTAATGCCCGGTCTAAAAGCTTCGGACATAATGAATACAGATCAACCAACATGATAAAACCGTTATTATTATTTGCAAGGTCATAGGCGTACTTTGCATAACGGTAGGAAAGCAGATGCTGTTTTTTCTGGTAATAGATGAATGCCAGTTCTGAACCAAGCAATATGGAAGGGTAGATGCAGCCGTGAGCCTCAAAATACTTTAACGATATCTCATACATCGTCGTATCTATTGCCTGTCTGGTCTTAAATGAAAGCAGAATCTGTTTGTAAAGAGTCATTGTTGTGATGATGGGATATGCTTCATCACTGTAATCGACGGTAGTGTCAAATGAAGCCGTCATCAAAGAATCAAATCCCTTATAATAGGTCTCAAGATCTATGAGCAGAGTGCTTAATTCTTTTTTGTGGTCAAAATCTTCTGTAAAGATCTGATGCATCTCCAGCGTATGTTTCATAAAAAGACTGTAATTGTTTTCATACAGGCTGCTTCTCGCCATCATATACATGCAGGCAATCTTTACAGGCATATTGTCTGTCGTTGAATAAGCTTCTTTTGCATATTCATATGTCAAATCATAGTTGCCTTTCAGTGCTTCTTCAAAGGAAGAATACAGTTTTAATTCTTCCTGTTTCTTTAATGTTTCCTTCAGATTATAAAAATCTCTGTACAGATAAAGGGGAAAATGATATGCCTCTTCAACCTCATCATTCGCGTCACGTGTTGGTGCACTTTCCGGAGCACTTAAAACAGCACAGGTATCTTTTCTGGCATTCGCCGGTATCATCCAGGTATTTCCCACAAGATATGCGCCTTCTATTTTCCCGTCAGCGGCGTATCGTGTGACTGTCTTTCTTGATACACCCCATATTTTGGCGATCTCAGTTGTTGATAAATACTCCATGTCATACCTTCCTGCTATTTTAGGTTGCATCTAATGTCCTCTTGGGGACATACAGATGTTTTTTACTTGTTCCAATTTGTTTATTTTTGAAAATCTGTGTTTGTGATAATGATCCAATCCATGCCGATCACTGTAACCGCCGTAAAATAGGGCGTTTGCGATAATCTAAAAAAACCCTCGGCATTTGTGTTTCTTATTTTTGCTTAGTAATTATATCATTGTGATTTCAAAAAAAATATGGGTCTGTAAGCACTAAAATATTGTATAAATACGCTAAAAAACCACTTGTAAATACATATCTAAAATGTACAAAATTGCTTAAACTTGTTGATGTATGCCGATGTGGATGCGTAGACGGAAAAGAATCTGTTTTTGCACCCAAATAATTACGACAAGGGTATTACTTGTGTAAATAATAATCAGCAAAGGAGGTTCTTTATGGATATGCAACCGGACATAAACAGAGTGGACTACGAGCATGGCCTGGATGCTCTAGCGAGCTTTTCTCCCTTTGAGAGGGGCGGCCCGTTCCGTGGGGGAAAGTACAGCGACATCAAGTCTTTTACGAAAAATAAAGGCGGTTACTCGATGAGCAGAACTGCCGGACAAGCGATATCGATCCTGGCAATGGCTGCGTCGGGGCTCTACACCTTTGAGCAACTCATGGATCCGGAGCAGAACATTCCCGAGAAGAGGGAGATGTATGACCGGGTAGTAACTACCATGGAAAATGTCACCGGCGATCACGGCGATCCCAACCAGGAGTGGATCGCAGAGCAGATCTACAACGGTCGTAATGCGGCGTTTAGGATGATGAACGAACAGGCCGGGCAGGTTGACTATTCCGACCCGAATATCCTGTCAAACAAGCGGTTTTGCATGCTTCAGCACTTGTCGCATGCTCTTTTCGACTGCTGGCAGGAGGCGTCTCACTGTCAAGATGAGATCGTGAGCTTGGCTCAAAAAGATGACCCGAATATCATTAACTATGAAAAATTCAAGGAAGCGTGGTCGGATATAGAGCCACCTTTTGAGGGCATAGCAGAAAACATAACCATGTTGAGGGATTTTCTCCCGCGTGTAAGTTCAGGTGAGGTTTCCAAATCGAATAGTGTAGATTATGAGTTTTCGGTGATTGCCGGATCCGTCTTCTATTTAGATCATAAACTTAAATTTTTGCAAGAAATGGCATCAAAGGATCCCATCCCGGATATTAGACATTGGCAGACACGCGAAGAAAAAATGGCGGATGTGATTGAAAGATCCCTTATTAATGAGCGGATCAAAAATAAAGTGACTTATCTGTCCGATCAGCCATTACTTGCAGCTTCCCTCGTACCCAAGGTCCTTAGCGGTGAATTAACAAAGGGCGTTACCTTTGACGGTGAATCTATGGAGGTCAAGGGCTGGCCCTCACAGAAGGATGTCCTTGGAGGTTATCCATACATTAAGGAAGCCAACGATCTGGATGCAGCTCTGGGTGAATTTGATACCAAACGTACAGACTGGTGGTTTTCAAAAGAATCCCCGGTGCATAAAGCAGTTCGCGAGAGCGCTCAGAGCCTCAAGGAAGATATTGACGCACTAAAGTACGGTGTGCATAGGGACGGACCCCAAAAGGGCAAGCCTCTCAGTGGAGAGGAACGTCAAGCACTTCTTGAATCAATTGAGAAGAAGTCACATCAGGTGGAAAAGGATGCGGACAAGTATCTTAGCGAGAGAAAGGGTACACGCGGTACGGAAGCCGGTAATAAGCGTAAAGCAGGAGCCCAGAAGATAAAAGATTTCGCTGCATCCATTCGCGAAAAGATCGCTCCGGAGCTTGCCGGCTACAGGATACAGGATCAGATCAAGTCGATGGAGTCCAGCAAATCCAGGGACAGGATCTACAGCAATTTCCAGGCTGTTATTGATCTGGAATACGTGGAGCCGGAAGGATTCAAAAAGGAATTCACCAAGGGTATGGCCAGAAAGATCGCTGATATAGAGGTTAATAAGGGCCATATGACTGCAGAGCAGGCTAAGGCCGGGATGGGCAAGTTTATAGCAGGCCTGCAGAAGGACAAGACCTATAATAACTGGGTAGACGAACTTAGCGTGAATAGTGATAAGAGAATGGCTCTTAGAGGATTATCTACCGGCGAGATCTATTCAAAGTTTGTTGAGCTGAAGACAAAAGAAAACAAAATGTCTTCGGAAGCAAGGGAAAATGCCCCTCATAGACAGGCTCAGGTACAAAAGGAAGCAAAGGCTCCCCAGGCACCCGGAATGTAGTAGCAGAGACGGACTTACCGTAAGGAACTTCAGTAGGAGAGCAGTATGAACGGTGAAGATATAGTACGCAAGTATAGCGATATGGTCTATGGAATCGCGATGCGATATGTCCGAAATCAGACTGATGCAGACGACGTTTACAATGACGTTTTTTATCGTTACTTCAGAAGAGAGAGGACATTTGACGGAGAAGAGCATCGCAAGTACTGGCTGATCCGCGTTACCGTTAACAGCGCCAAGGAGTTTCTTCAGAATGAGACACATGACGTCGGAATGAAAGAAGATGACATGTTCGGAGAGGTCAGCATAACCGGTTCGGAAGTGTCGTTGGAAGAGATCATGGATCTTCGTAAAGCGTTAAAGCAGCTTCGCGAGGATTACAGAGAAGTGATAGAGCTTTACTATTTGAACGGTTTTAACACCCGTGAGATTGCGCAGATGTTGCAGAAGTCGGAAAACACTGTGAAGTCACACCTTTTGAGGGGAAGACAGGATCTCAGGGAATTACTGTCAAAGAAAGGGTAATGATATGGATGAAGATAGGATGGAGGCGGTTTTTCAGGAATTGAAAAACTATGTGCCTCGCGCTCCCGAGCCTTTGGTTCAGAAAATGGAGCGCACCGTTAAAACCCTTGAAGCAGAGCGGGCAAAGCGTGCCGGTGCAGAAAAGGCAGCACCTGTTAGAAACCGTCAGGCAGAGCGTAATATGGGTCCGAAGCTGCCGGGAATGGGATAGGATCTACATATGTTACATATTATTTATAGAAAACGGAGGTAGAATCATGAGGTATCAATTAACAGTCAACCAGAAGCGATTTGTTATGATGGCTGTTTGCGCTGCATTGCTTGTCGTAGCGGTAATGTCATTTCAGATCGTGGCTCAGGCTTCGGACGGATCGGTAGATCTTTCCGGAGTTACGAATCCCATCATAGGTCTTATTAAGAGTATTTTAGGACCACTTATAGCGCTTGTGGGTGCTGTAGGCACTATCTACTGTGTACTTCTCGGTGTTAAGTTTGCAAAGGCTGAGGAGCCTCAGGAGCGAGAGAAGGCAAAGGCTCATCTTAAAAATGCCATCATTGGATTCCTTCTCATCTTCATTCTTATCGTAGCGCTTAATCAGGCACTGCCGATACTGGAAACGTGGATGACCAAAAATATGTAGATTTAGATCACGGCTGGCCGCACGGTGCGTGATCGCATCGTGCGCAGTCACAGATACAGATAAGGAAGTATTCTTTATAGGTATCTGTGACTGAAAACCGTTAATAAGGGAGGAAACATGAAGTTTTCCGTTAAAAAGATTTTAATTACAGTGCTGCTCGGCGTTCTGCTTTCGGGCGTCGTCGGGGGGATAGTTCGCATAGCCATGGATTATGTGACTATCATGGGCACAGATGAAAAGTTAGCCCTTGATCCGCATATCTTTCTGGAGCTTAAGACCTGGGAGCTTGGCATACTGGCTATGGTACTCGTTGCGGTTCTTTATTTTCTTACAGGCAATAATATGGATCAGGCCTTCGGAATGGGCAAGGGTCTTTTGTCCAAAAAGAAGGGCGAGGTTGATGTTGTAAACGGATCTCTGGAGAACAGCCGCTTCCTTACAGACAAGGAAAGAGATGCTTACTTTCCCGGTCATGATTACATCGAACTGGCTTCGCTTACGGGGCCAAAGAACGACGGTATACCCGTCATGGCTACCCTGGACAATAAAAAACATCTTAAAGTCAATTTCTTAAACGGCGCTCACAGTCTGATCATCGGTGCTACCGGTTCAGGTAAGACCACCACATTTATCAATCCAATGATCCAGCTTCTGGGAGCAACAAGCTGCGGAAGCTCCATGATCATGACGGATCCCAAGGGAGAGCTTTTCTCCCTGCATTCCAAGTTTTTAAAAGAACGAGGATATAATGTACTGCTTCTGGATCTCCGCGACACCTACAGTTCCAGCAGATGGAATCCTCTCGGCGGCATCTATGACATGTATCAGAATTATGTTAATGCCGGAAAGGGTATCGTCGCACACAAGGATTCCATGAATGACTATCCGGATCTGGAAAGACCCGACGGAGATGCGGCAGAAGGAGAACTCTGGTGCGAGTGGAACGGCAGAGCCTATGCGGACCTTACACACTGCCAGGATGATGTGGCGGTCAAAAGGCAGCAGATCTACGACGAGATGTATGAGGACCTCAACGACCTTATATCCGTTATCTGCCCTATCGAGAATGAAAAGGATCCTGTCTGGGAAAAGGGAGCACGCTCGATCATCATGTCGACCTGTCTTGCTATGTTGGAGGATTCGGAAGATGAGCGTCTTGACATGACCAAGGACAAGTTCAACTTCTTTAACCTTAACAAGATACTTACCAATAGCGAGAATGAATTCGCTGCACTGAAGGACTATTTCGAGGGACGGAGCAAACTGTCACAGGCATATACTCTGTCAAGGCAGGTTCTTTCCGCGGCAGACACGACGCTGTCCTCTTACATGTCCATTACCTTCGACAAACTCAATATGTTCAACGACCGCGGTCTTTGCGGTCTGACATCAGCAACGGATGTTGATGCGGCGGCATTTGCAAGCCAGCCCACAGCTCTTTTCATGAAGATACCGGACGAGAAGGATACCCGTCACGGTCTTGCAGCGGTATTCATTTTATGTATGTATAAGGCACTCATTAAGGTTGCATCAGCGGATCCGGATCTGACGCTTCCGCGCAATGTTTACTTTATTCTTGACGAGTTCGGAAACATGCCGAAGCTCGAAAAGTTTGACAAGCTGATCACGGTAGGTCGAAGCCGTAAGATCTGGTTCAATATGGTGGTTCAGTCATACTCACAGCTGTCCAATGTCTATGGCAAGGAGGTTGCGGACATTGTAAAGTCCAACTGTGGTATGAAGATGTTCATCGGTTCCAATGATATCGGAACCTGCGAGGAGTTCTCCAAGCTCTGCGGTAATATGACGGTACGAACGACGTCTACATCTGCAAGCATCGGCAGCAAGACCGGGGATATGAATGTATCATCCCAGACGCAGGTCAGGCCGCTCATTTATCCGAGCGAGCTGCAGATGCTCAACAACAAGGAGAGCACCGGCAATGCGATCATAGTCACATTCGGAAACTATCCGCTTAAGACAAAATATACTCCCAGTTATCAGTGCCCGTTCTATCAGATGGGAACGATGGATATGGGAGAACTTCGTAGTCATATGTTTAGAGCGGATGAAGTATTTTATGATATAGACAAGCGAAACAATACCGTTCTCGGAGAGATTGAAGAAGAAACGGTAGCATGATAAAGGAGAGAAAAATATGGATGTTAAATTGGTAGACCGCGGAGACACGGGAGAGCTTATTCTTAACGGAAAGATTGATTCACAAAACGCCGGTGAGGTTGAGGAGTTATTCCTTTCCGTGACGGACCGATTCGATAATATAGTCTTCAATATGAAGGATCTGTCTTACATCTCAAGCGCAGGACTTAGGGTGCTTAAAAAGGTTTATATTCAGATTCACGGCAAAGGCGGAGAGGTAAAAGCCACCAATGTCAATGAATATGTCAACGAAGTTTTTGAGATGACCGGGTTCGCCAGGATCCTTAATAATAGTTGATAGCGCACGTTTGCCAAGTTTACACTGGCAAGGCAAAATGAGATGTTAAGGGCTGAAACCGCCGGCAAAAGGGACATGACAAAACAGGCACAGATGCAGCAGAAAGCACCTGCACCGAAGGCACCGGGAATGTAAATAGTATAAGTTGATATTCTAAAGTATGCCACAAGCAGGCAGAAAGAGTTCTTGAAAGAGAACAATCCAAGGCAAATGGCACCGGCTGCAAAACTCAAGATAGAAAAGTCTGCGGCACCAAAGCCACAGGAGACGAAACCACAGGCACCTGGAAGATAACAAAAAAATAAACAAACGGGAAGTATTTTAGCATGAGACTTATACCGGGAAAAACAAAGGTAAAAATTGAATTATTTAAGGGAGTCGGGATCGGTGATATAGTCGTTGGCCTTATGGGCGCAGGACTTGTCACCCTGATGCTCCTGTCTACAATTCCGGGACGTATCTATATCGCGATCGGCATTGCAGTTGTTTTCGGAGCATTGATCTTCAGGCTGGATAATGAACCAACGTATATGTTTGTTCTTCATCTTCTTCGTTACCTGGCTTATCCTAGGGCTTTTACCAGACCGTTTTCCGATGAGCATCTTGTTGCCAAGGGGCAGGGAATTTCATTGAAAGAGCGTATGGACAGGTTCAATGAAGGGAGTGAAAAAGAGGAGGACGACGAATTTGAATTGCTCACTCCTGCTGAGAAAAAGAAACGCCTGAAGGAGATCATCAAGGAAGAGAATAAGATACTCAGGAGCAAGAGTGCCACGGATGATGAAAAGAACGCGGTATGGCTTGCCAGGGCAAAAAGGAGTGAAGCAAAGAAAAAGGCAAAAAAGGCTGCTAAAGAGGATCGTGGAGAAGAGCTGTTTATGGAGGATATTATCCCCTTTACAGGATTCTCGGACGGTTACATAGAATATGGCGGCAAATATTACGGAGCGGTGATAGAGGTCGATCCGATCGAGTTCAGGTTTTTCTCCACTTATCGTCGAAATAATGCCATTGAGGATTGTTTCGGTAAGGTCTTGCGCTCTGTAAAGGCTGATTACGCTTTAAATATCATCAAGATCGAACGCCCTGTAGTATATGATACTTATCTTGAAAGGGAGTATGATCGTCTTGATGACCTCAAGTCTTCATACGAAAAAGGTCTGCTTTCGGAGGAGGAACTCAAGGCACGTGTAGAGATCCAGTACGACAGGATTGAGACGATACGCAGTTTATGTTCAGAGAATAAGGTTATCCAGCCTTATTATTATCTTGCGCTTTTTGACAGTGACAAAAAGCAGCTATCAGTAGAGGTTTCAAATGCACTTCTTTCACTTGAGAAGGCAGAGCTTGTGGTACGCCGTCTTTCCGAGCCCAAGGAGCTGGCTATCTTCTTGAAGTACACAAATCACCTTGATTTTGAAGAAAAAGATATTGATCTTATCGATCCTGAGGATTATGTGGCCTGGGCCGCGCCTGAGGATCTTTCGGTTACTATGAGGACAGCTACTGTAGGCGGCATAATCACGCACCATCTCAAGGTTGTGAACTATCCGTCGGTCGTAGGTGATGCATGGCTTGCAGGCGTTATGTCTATCCCCGGAACAAAGGTTGTAGTCAAGTGCTCCGCTATGGACAGGGCAAAGGCCGTTCGAGCCATCGACCGCTCGCTGCAGGAACTGCGCGGGCAGTATGCCACAACAAGCATAGATTCCAAACTTATCGAGATCGAGACACATATCGAAACCTTGAGTACACTTCTGGCAACGCTTCAGCATGATAACGAAGCATTGCTTATGACGAATGTGTATGTTACTTTGTACGATTCCGTACTTACTGCACAGGGGCAGGATGAGGGAAAGATGAAGACATCGGACCTTCCTGTTATTGCAGATATGAAAAGGGTTGTACGTCGTAACTGGCAGGAGTCCGGCATAACTCTTAACGGTATGGATTTTGCGCAGCTGCAGGGCTTTATCGCTTCCCAGGTTTCGGCTTACGATCCCTATGTTATGGATGGAAGAGGCATACCGGCCAATACTATTGCCGCTATGTTTCCGTGGATATACGCAAATATTTCGGATGAGGGCGGTATCCGTCTGGGTGAGAGCGACGGAGTACCGGTCTTTATTGACTTTTTCAGAAGAGATTCCGAGAGGGTCAATTCCAATATGGTTATCATAGGAAAGTCCGGTGCAGGTAAGTCATACGGTACCAAATCACTCCTTGTCAATATGGCTGCGGAGGATGCAAAGATCTTTATCCTCGATCCGGAGAATGAGTATGCAGAGCTGGCGCATAATCTGGGCGGCAAGATCATCAATGTTGGTAATGCTAAATACGGCAGGCTTAATCCGTTCCATATCATCACCGCACTTGAGGATGATGAGGCCGGTAATGAGGACGAGGGCGGAAGCTATTCGACACATATGCAGTTTTTGGAGGAGTTTTTCCAACAGATCCTGCCCGATGTTGACAAGGAAGCCCTTGAGTACCTGAATACACTGGTCGAACGTACATACAACAATCGTAATATCACCCCCGAGACGGATCTTTCCAAGCTTTCTCCAGGGGATTACCCAATTTTCGATGACCTCTATGACGTGGTTCTCGAAGAGTTTGAGCGCACAAGCAACGAGTATCTGCGCACGATGCTGCAGACACTTATGAACTATGTTTCCAAGTTTGCGACCGGCGGTAGAAATGCAAGTATCTGGAACGGACCTTCATCTATCACGACAGATGAGAACTTTTCCGTATTCAATTTCCAGGCCATGCTTGCCAACCGCAATACGACAATAGCAAATGCCCAGATGCTTCTTGTTCTCAAGTATATCGACAATGAGATCATCAAGAATCGCGACTACAATCGCAAGTACGGGCTGCATCGAAAGGTAGTTGTAGTTATTGATGAGGCGCATGTATTCATCGATACCAAGTTCCCGGTAGCTTTGGACTTTATGTTCCAGCTCGCAAAGCGTATCCGTAAGTACAACGGTATGCAGATCGTTATCACACAGAATATCAAGGACTTTGTGGGAAGCGAGGAGATCGCGAGGAAATCCACGGCTATCATAAATGCGTGTCAGTACAGTTTTATCTTCGGGCTGTCGCCCAACGATATGGACGACCTGTGCAAGCTCTACGAAAAGGCCGGTGGTATAAACGAGATGGAGCAGGAGCAGATCCTTTCTGCTCCCAGAGGTCAGGCTTTTACGATCATGAGTCCCACAAGCCGTTCATCTTTCCAAGTCGGTGTGTCCGATACGATGGTGGATATCTTTGAGAACGGTGCGCATATCAACGGATATTTTGATCTGCAGGGAGGCGATGAAAACTGGGAGAACTTCATCGGAGACAGCCGCGCAGAGCATGAGGCTAATCTTGCCGAGCGACGCATGGCGGAGGCTGTTACCGAAGTTATTGAAGAAAAAGAGAAAAATAGCAGGCTAAGCTTTTCAGAGATCAGTGTAGAAGAGGCAGATGCACTTGCAGGTGCAGAGGAGAATTCCAAAGCCTCATTCAGTAAAATCACCTTTAGTGAGGTGGATGCAAGTGATGTAGATGATATTGACATTCCGGAGCTTAACATCCCGGATGATGACGAGATCATGTCCAATATCCTGATGAAGACGGAGAGCAGGGAAGAGCCCGAGCCGCAGGTTACTCTGCAGGAGGAGCCTGTTTCCGAGTCGGAGCCCGCGCTTGAGCCGGTGCCTGTTCCTGCGTTTGATATGGATGAGCTCGTTTCATCACTCAGACAGGAGATACGCGAGGAGATAAGCAGAGAGACAGCCACGCTGCAGCCTGCCATCGATATGGAGGCGCTTGTTGCATCACTTCGTGAAGAAATAAGAAGAGAAGTGGCAGAGGAGATACAGGCAGCCGTACCGATGCCGGTAGCACCGGAGTCCTACGAGGAGCAGGAGAGCTACGCACCGGAGACATATGCACAGCCTGAGCCAGAGCCGCAGTATGCAGAGCCGGAATACCCTGCACCGGAGTCTTACGAGGAACCGAAGTATCGCGACTCCGAAGAGTTTTACGAGCATTCGGATGATTTTGCACCCGAATCGGATCAGATGGGGGTATTACCTTCAGAAGACGACGATTACAGCTTCGACTTTATGGCTATACTTGATGAGCAGATCGAAAGCTATGGAGAGATGACCATCGATGAGAAGATGGAAGAGATCGAGGTCAGCAGAATGGAGATCTCACTGGAGGAGCTTGCAGCCCATATCAAAACAGTACGAAGCAAGAAGGCATCCTGAGGAAGGAGTTTACTTTCATGAAGTTGTTTCAAAAGCATAGTACAAAAAGAATAACGGCTTTCCTTCTTATGGCTGGATTATTATGTTCAGGACTTTCGTATTCACAGCGTATACCATGTGTATCGGCTGCAAGTGATACCACTGAGGCTAAATCGGCTGAAAGCACAGCTGAAAATGCCGGGCAAAAGGCAGAAGGCGCCGATGTCATGGTAAAGGAGCTTGGCGCCACCACCTTTTACCGTTGGGAGAAGATCACAAGCTATAGCGGCTTATATGATGAGGATGATTGGACAAGGATCATGTTCGTCAATTACAAAGAGGACGGTTATATTGCCGCCAGAGTTGAGGAGGATCTTTTCTTTGATGAAGGGATTCATTCCGGTGTGTCCTCTCTTAAGAATCACACCACATCAAAATACGACATATCTTCAGCAAAGGGCTCTGCCTGGTCAGATGGACTCGGAAACCTTGATGAACATTATATAGATCAGAGGTATTGGGGCAAGAAGTGGGAAAAATATCCTGAAGTGAGGAATATGGCTTACTGGAGTCTTGACAAGGATAATATTGATATAGCTTTTCTTCCTGACCGTGCATTTAATTTTCAAAATAAGGATCCCATGATCCAAACAGACCGGGATGTGTTCTTTACCGATGATGACAGGAATGTACCTTATGTCAGATATCGGGGCAAGAATAAAAACGGATGCAGGGAATGGGACATGGCATTCGCAAAGGACGATCAGTCCAAAAAGTATTACCTGGATATCAAGCAGATCCAGACCGGATTACCTGTAGAGGATGCTCAGATGGAATGGGTAATGGGTTATCCCTTTCCTGAAGGCAGCCTGGAGAGGTCTTCCTATGACAGAGGCGGTATGAACATACATCCCGAAGGGGAAGATCATAAGGGAGTATTTTTACGGATTAACAGTAACGGATTGGTCTATATAGAGGATTCAACCGCTACCAACAGATGGGATGACGAGTATTTTCTTACCATTACCCGGGATGCGATCCATGGATGTTATGTCAGAAACATGGGTAATTGGGACAGAAACAACATAATGTTCACGGCATACAAGGGAACACCCATGCATTTTTCCACACTGGACGGAGAGACTGTAGTTTCGGAGAATATGGTATTCAATGTCAGTGAAGGTAAGTACGTAGATGCCAATGGGAAAAAGAAGAAAACCCAGGGAGTCATGATCGGAAACGGCGGCAAGCTGGTGATTGACGGAGGCGTTGTTTCTGTCAAGGGGACTCTTATCAACAACGGCACCATAGAGATCAAAAACGGCGGCGTCCTTTTGATCCAGGACGGTGCGAGTATTTCTTCTTTTATGGCGGGATCAGACATTGACAAGAACGGATGCGGAAGCATCAAATGCTGCGGCGGAGACATCGTTATAGAAAAGGGCGGAGCGCTCTACGCAGGCATGAATGATTCCAAAGGAAAGATAGTTCCTTTTTACCTCGATAACTGTTCAAACCTTATCAACTGCGGCCTTCTGGTTTACGGCGAGATGCGCCTCGGAAAAGGGACGAGAGTTGAAATGCGAGGCAATAGTTCAAGTAACGGAAGCACCACCATAGGCAACGTTTTCAAAGGCGCAGAGTACGGCGGTGAATACTATTATGACAGTCAATACTTTGATCCGGATGAACCTAAGGATATGGAACGTTTTAATTATTATAAAAGCCTGGGATGGAGGCTGGAAGAGACATGGTTAAGTGACAGATACAAGATTTACGCCAATAAAAAAGGCGATCCCATTTATCCTGATGATGAGTATGACATACTGTCAAATTATTCCAAACGCTTAACCGGCAGTCCGAATGCAATACCGGCTGGCTGCGAAGGACTACATATAGTAAGGAGTGTCGGAGGAATGACGGGCCCGGATCCCGGCAGTGTAACTATTATACAAAAGAAATACGCACAGATAGATTCCGTGACAGTAAATAACGAAAAGCAAAAAGGATTTAACATTAATTATGATGAGGGGCTGTAGACATGCATAGTGTTATAGCAAGTATGCTTCTGGTGCCGATCCTTGCGGTCGCATCACTCGGAGCACCTGAAACACAAATGAATATGGATTATTCGGGCCGGGTGGATATGTATTCGGGTGAGCCTTTGCAAGAGGGATCGGGAGACGGCAGCACCCTTGGAGGTACCGTAGTTGCACTTCAGGACGGTGGGAGTTATAACCGCGAGGATCATACATTTGCATACACACCGAACGGTTCGTCACTGTCTGTCAGGTCCAATGTAGCCAACAATATGGTAACCACGGATCCTGTCAGCATCGTGGCAGACGAAGGACTGGAGATCGAGCTTTATAAGAACAGCAAGCCTCAGACCGATCTGGATCTTACATCTATCAGTACACCGGGACAGTACACAGTCGTAGCCAACGGAGCGGAGACAAGTGATCAGGTAATGGCTTTTACCATAGTTACGAGGAATACGGGAGTAATTGACCGTTATGTGCTTCCGTCGGGATTTGTTGTATCCGAAGTGATATTTGGCGGCAGCATACTGACGGATATAAGTGTCAGCGAAGTGGATCTTACAAACGAGGGTGAATATGATATCAAATATCGTTGCAAGGCTACCGGAGTGGACTATCAGCTAAAGCTGGATATAGATCATACGGCTCCGGAATATAACCTTCTCGGCGTAAAAAACGGTATAGCCAGAGGTCCGGTTACGGTGGACGGAATTACCGGGGACGATGAGGTTTCACTTAAGTATAACGGCAATGAAGTCGGGATGCCACTTGGCGGCATTATACGAAATGTCGGCAGATACAGTATTACCGTTACCGATAAAGCCGGGAATTACAAATCGGAGGATTTCACCGTCCGCATGTATCTGAACTATCAGGGGATTATTTTTATAGCGATTATACTGGGGCTTATCATAGCAATGATAGCATTTATGGTCTTATCAAGAAAAAATATGAGGATTAGATAATATGTTAGATTGGCTTCTTGATGGAATAGATTCTATCCTGCAAAGCATAGGTGACTACTTTCTTTACAACTTTTTCTTCAAGTTGTTTTATTATCTTGAGATAGGTTTACTCTATGTACTCAGCTGGGTAGAAGGCATATTTAAGATCTTCACGGGAATGGAAGATGTCACATATAATGATACTCCAATGTCGCTGTTTAACGTGTTCTTCCAGAACAAGGCAGTGACCGGAGTGTTTATGGGAATGACAGCCATCGGTATCGTTTTTGCCTTTGTAAGCGCCATTGCTCAGGTTGTGCGTAAGACCTTTGACATGGGCGAAAAGATCAAGTCATCCATGGGACAGATCTTAGGTAATCTTTTAAAAAGTATCCTGATCATCATAAGTCTTAACGTTGCGATAACCATTGTGGTTTCTTTCCTGGATGCGCTTATGACGGCGGTGGATTACGAGTTCGATAATGCATATACACTTGGAGACGGTCCGTCTGATCATGAGTTTACGGACGAAGAATTTGCTGCAATGGGCAGGATCTTTAATACCATAGGTAATTACTCCCTGAACCCTTCGTACAAAAACCGTTACAGCATCAATTCATGCTACAATGAGATCCGTCCGGATCTTAAGTATCTTGCGAGTTGCAGGGTGTTTGATTTTTACTATGAGACAAAAGACGATGAGGGCAATATCATTCCCACATGGCAGTCGGTCATTGGAAATATCGCCAATGCCGCGGATTACAACAAAGTGCAGCCGGTGGATGTTTATAACGAGGGTATTGCCAATGCTCTTTCGGATGCAATGGCCATACTAAAGTCAGATGCAAACCTGCAGGCCCTGGATTACTATCAGAAGATCGCATATGGATCTGAGGATGATATAGGTTTTGACAGGATCGTTTTCGTTTCGGCAACCATGGGCTTTGCGAGAACGGCGGCGGCCAAGAACTCAGAGTACAATGTAAAACCTTCCATAACTGATGCAGTACGCGAACCCTATTACCGCGGAGCCAAGGATATCTACAATATCGATCAGGTCAATAAGGATTTTGATATCAGTATATTTAAGACGAATTATCTGGTGGCTTACGGACTGGCAATCATTTTAGCATACAATATGGGACTTATAATCCTTACGGCTATTATGAGAATCTTCAATATGCTGTTTTTGTATGTAATTGCACCACCCATTGTGGGAATTATGCCTCTGGATGATGGGGAAAAGTTCAGACAGTGGATGACGGCATTTATTGTGCAGGCATTTTCAATCTTTGCCATCATTATTTCCATGAGACTTTATCTCATATTTGTCCCCATAATATTAGGACCGAATCTTGTTTTGGCGGACAATGTGCTTTTGGATATGATCGGCAAGGTTTTACTGCTGTACGGCGGACTTGCGGCGGTCAATAAAGCCAATGGTATCCTTACCGGAATCCTTTCAAATCAGGCGGGATTGCAGTCAGTAAATGCCGGAGATGCCAGCATGGATTTTGCAGGTGCGCTTAAAAATGTTCGTTCAGTTGCCGGCAAGGCAGTGGGATTTGGAGTAGGTGCGGCCAAGACAGCAGTGGGACTTGGAGCAGGTGCGGTCAAGCTGGCAGGCAAGGGCGCGGGTCTTGCAGTCGGTGGAGTAGCATCATTACTTACCGGTGGAGGATCGGATAACACAAGCACCAACACACAGTTGCCGTCCAGATCAAACCAGGATCGGGGAACATCTGATCGATCGGTCGGTGGAGCCGGCAGTGGTGGCAACGTAGGTAATGCCGGAGGTGGAAACTCCCGAAGTAACCGGGGCGGACAAGGAGCAGATGCTTATCGTCAGGTATTCGGAACCGATAGGAATACCGGAAACACACCTGAAAAACAAAACAGGATAAATAATGATAATATCAAAGCTGCAGGAGGTGGCATTGAGCCTACAGGCGGTGTGACGGAGGCAAAGACTCCGCCTCCGATGAGAGATATAGCACCTACGCAGGAAGAGACATGATCCGGCAGACAGGCCGGTAATACCCAGAGGTAGATTGATGAAAAAGATTCTTCTATCATTTGTAAAAAGAACAGGGGCTTTTGCACTGGCGGCATCTTTGTTTATGACAGCAGTGCCGGTTAGTGCTGCAGATATGGAGGAAGAAGGGATCGCCGTAGATGATTATTTTGATGATGACTACGATGATGAGCCTGCTATAGAAGACGAATCTGCAGAAGAGGGCGATGCTGCAAGGGATGCTTTTGTTCATAGTGAGTGGGCTGAGCAGTCGGTATCCGGCAGTGAAGCACCTACACTTGAGGCACAGTCCCCGCAGGAGTTTTCAAAGAACTATGATGCGGGCGTTGATGCAGAGGACGGTCTTTATTCGTTGACGATCTCTACAGGTGTGAAGGCAGGAACAGAGGGAGTTCGCTATATTGTTGTAAAGTATACTGACGTGAACGGCTGTGCCCAGAGCAAATACATTCTTATGACGGATGATCCTCTGGGAGCGAGCATGGATTACATCAAAGCACAGGGGACCGTTAATCAGGAACTTACAGACAGACATCAGAAGCTTGACAGTCTGAATTACAAGATAAGCGAGCCAAGTGCTTCGGTTCCGCTCGCAGCATGGTCCGATCAGGAATTCCTGTTCAAGACTGAAAGCGAGATCAAAACGGTGGATGATGTACACGTCTTTATGAGGGGCGGTACATCCTGGACGGTTCAAGGCCTTGTGGTAAGCAAGGTTACAAAGATTGCCGGGTTTGGGGAGTATGGTTACTATTCCGGAAGATATTTTTCGGGAATCACAAAGAAGCCCATCTGCAGACTGAAGTCAAAAAAGAGCGGTTCGCTTACCCTTTCTCCTCCCAGCGGTGCAGATCAAAGGTATAAGCTTGCGGGAGGCAGCTCCTCATATTTTGAACTTGAGCAGACTGAGGATGCGGGGGAGACTACCAGTCCTTTTAATGATATCTATACTATACGTATGGATTTTGCGGATACCCTTGAAGGAGGTATCGAAAGCTATCTGCGCAATGAAGTTACGGAGGGAAAGAACGTTCCCTCTAATTTCTGCGAACATCTTGCTTTGGAGATAGAATATAAAGATTCAAACGACTGGGTTAAAAGTGTCACTTTACCGGTAATGCTCAGTGTATACGGACAGTATCTTAATTCAGAGGATACAGTTCGTACCATAGGACTTGGACAGAGAGGCGAGACGGTTGCTTTTACAGGATGTCTGCCGGGCTTTAAGTCCATGGTCTCAACCAAGCTTTATGTGGGAAAAGCTGCCAGAGATAAGTTATCCAAAGAGGGCGGTATCGTTGCTAAAAAAACTTCGATGGAGAATGAACTTGACAGCGACAGGATATCTCTGGCCGGAGTGTCTCTTTACAAAGGAACATGCAGGATATCCAATACCGAAGACGGGACGGATATTATAACCAACGAAAAGCTTACAAGCTATACCACGGCCTACAGTTTTTCGGAGAGCTCACCATTCCTGTATTACGCAAATACGGAAAAGGGTGGAGTGATACTCACTGCAAATTCAAGTATGAAGCTTAAGCTTAGGAGTTACAAACAGGGTGATCCTATAATAGCGAGCAAGAATACAAACAATGCGATCATACGTTTAAAGACTGCGGATACAACTAAAAAAGCAGGAACTACCGGCAGCGTAAAAGTTCGTGTTGATTATACGGATGAGAGCGGAAAGAATCATAAGAGCTCATATATTGATGCAAAGTCTCAGTCTAACGATTATATGGGTTACTGGCCTTCAGAGAATGGAAAGAAGGGCTGCTTTGCTTATGATTACGGAATGTCTTCCGGTAAGTATATAGAATTCTGGACGGAGCTTTCCGGAATTGTTTCCGTATCCAATATCGACATTTCTCTTTCCGAGACCAATGATGAGTATGTTCTCGGCGGACTTTGTTTGCTCGTAGCCGAGAAGTTCGGCAGACGACGAATTTACAGGCAACACGTTGCCGGAAACAATAACAGCTCGGATTTCAGGATAGTTCGCGATACTACAAGTGCCGAGCTTGACGGATTCCCCGTGGATCTGACAACGCCGGCGGTATTCGGATCGGGAGAGGTGTTAAACTATACGATCGGGGGTGGCGATAATGGTGGCGGAATCCGTTTTTCAGATACGGATATTTATCCGGAGATGCGTTACACGATGTCTTATGAGCAGACCAAGCAGAATCTTGGCTTTGCAAAGAGCAGAATAACCTATGAGGTTGGTGTCAAGGTGGCTGATAATTCAGAGAGCCATAGTGAGGACGGAGATTCCGGTTCTGTTAACAAGTTTTATTTCCAGCTTCAGTTTAAAAACGGTAATTCCGCTTTTGTACTGGCTAACCAGCAGATGTCATCCGATGGTTTCCGTGCCGGATTTACAGAGATCTTCAACATTTCCGTGAACCATAATTACGGGGATCTTAAGAATGTCAGGATCATTCCCGAAGATACACAGAGCGATAATGCGGTCTTCGATAAGCTTAATATCGAATATATCACCGTTACGGAGAATAATGGCGGCGGTGCGGCTACACAGTATGTGATCGATCGTGTCGGTTGGATCGGCATTGATTATCATGACGAGGCGGAAGCAGCATCGATCCGGGGCAGGTCCGGAAGAACAGTGGGAGAGTTGGCAAGCAGATTTGATGTTTCATATCAGAGAAAGGTTGTAAGCCTTCTTTGTGAGATAACCAATCTTCCAAGTGAGATACAGCCTGAAGCCAGTGTGGCATGTGAGCTTACATATGTTGATACCAACGGTTCGCCTCAGACTACTACATTTGATGTTGTAAGGCGTATGGCGGACTATATGAAAAAGCCGGCTAAGTCCTATGAAGGTGCCACAAGTGGTGAGGATGCGTCATATTATCAGAATATGACCTCGATCTCCGATCCGCAGTGGATGTTAAGGCCGGGGCATACGGACAGGTTCATACTTCCTGCTATCGTCAACTTAAAGAGTGTTAAGAGCATGAAGCTCATTGCAGTAAACCGCGGTGCGGGAACAGCCATGTGGAACATCGGTGGTGTTACTCTTTCGGAGATCATTGCGGACGGTCCGCTTACTATTACCTCAGATGATGAGTATTTACGTAATATGAATACGGCTCCTCTCTGCATCAATGTTGCCTCAAAAGAAAAGGAGACGTTTACACTTACGGCAGGTACAGCCCAGTCACTGGATCTGGTATTTTCGGAAAACGAGATTGTTTACAAAGTGGATGAGACATGGGCTACGCCTGTAGCAAGACTGCCTGAAGGAGCGGGAGATACTATGAATGTATATGTATACCCCTCCGATACAGCCAGAAATATCGACAATGTTAATATAACCATCGCTGCACAGTACACCACGGCATTTTCGGGTGCGATGCAGGTCAGCGATAGCGGTCTTAGAAAGTACGGAAGCGGCACTGAGGAAGCGGTATTCTATTCCACCGGACTCAATGCGGAGGGAATGGAGAGGCTGATATCTCTCGGAATAAAGTGTGTAAGCAACACACAGACTTTTGATCACGCCATTGTTCAGCATATACGTGATAATGTGGTAATAGCTAATTACTACGTTCCGCTTCTGGGGGCCATAGCAAAGATAGGTCTTACCGGAAAGCCGTACAGTACGACTGAAATGATAAGTGATAAAAAGATACAGCAACTGTCTATTTCATTTGCACCGGATACCGAGGAGGTTTCACTTCTTGCGGCTGAAAGGGATGTAGCGGTTTCGTTCAAGTACAGATCAACGCTGGATCGCGGACAGAGCGAGTACTATTCACCCTATGTTTACCTTACGGATGAACAGTATACGAAACTGCGGGGAGGTCTGATGGCTGAGCTGTCATATGAGATTCCTTTTGTATCAGAGATAACGGGATACAGGATAGGTTGCTTCGGAGACATTAAGGCCCATGTTCTTGGTGCCCAGATGGTTACCTACAGTTATGATGACAGGACCGTAGATGAGGAGACCGGACAGCAGATCTACAATAACAAGACCAGAGAGTGGATCTACAGCTTTAACCAGGACTATAGTATCTCCAATGCAGTAGAGGACTATAAGGTAACGGGAGACGGATACAGCGGTGACGATACTGTCAACCTGATAGACCTTTCATTTAAGACACTTGATGCGACAGCAAGCCACGAGAGTGGAACAAATGATCCGGTAGAGATGGTATTCTACTACCGCAACTCTGCCGGCGGTTTCCAGTACATGCGATTCGATGATATAAGGCCGTTCATACAGGCAGAGAACAGGAAGTTCTCTACAGGAAGTCTTGCCGAGATCAAGTTGTTCCTTCCCGAGTGTGAGGAGATGATAGCGATACTCATCATTCCATATAACGGAAGCGGAATGTCGACCTGGAGCATAGAGTCCGTAAGTGGATTTATGTCACTCGGAGACAGGGAACTTAACCGTGCTGTCAACAAGCAGTTTACGGAGCTTACTAAGGAGACGGTTATCTTTGTGGACGGTTACGATCTTCCTGACGTAAGCATTACCGGTAACGGTCAATCGATAACCCGTAATACACTCAAGATCACGACATTTGATTATGGGCCTTCAGACGGTAAGCGTTCTAACGGAACCGTATCCGATCATAAAGCATCCATCGAATTAAAGCAGGGAGAGACCGCAAAATTCTATCCGGCATTCGAAGGAGGCGGCGGATATATAGCCACGGCAATGATACTTACAAGCTACAAAGACAGCAATACAGGAGCCGTTAAGACAGGATTTGTGGAGACAGATTGCCTTATCGAATCAAACGGTGTTTTGACCTTCAGGCCAAAGACATCAGATGATGTTCAAACTTATAAGGTTATCATCACATCAACCCGTGATTCATCATTGGTGGATATCATAGACATTACGGTTAGCGGTAAAGAGCCTGAGCAGACACAAGAGGAAGATGAGACCGGGAACCCGGTCAATGATGTAGAGAATGCGGAAACCGAGACCCCAGTCAATAATGGAGAGGAAGTGGAGAAATGAAAGACAAACTGATAAGGTTCAGGCTACCCATTATCGTGCTGGCGGTCATCCTCGTGTTTGTGATCGCAGCAGTTATACTTCGATCCTGTTCAGGAAGCAGCGGGAAGGGAGAGGTATCAGAATACTTCTCCGGTTCCCGATATCCTGTTACAGCTGAAGTAAAGGAGAACGGAACCGTACTCATAATGCTGGACGGAAGTGTTACGCCGGATCTTTCATGGACTATCCTTAATGAGAACGAGGATATGTGTGAGGTAAAGGCAAAGTCTGCTGAAAACAATGGTGTACTTACGGTTTCCGCCAAGCCACTTGGCGAAGGGTACTCTTCCATATATTTTTCAAGAGAGTGTGAGATAAGCGGTGAGACCTATGTTGTTGCAAAAGTACATGCAGAGATCCTGAGCTATGAAGATGATAATGGTGATCTTAAGTCGCAGGTATCTGATATTTATCTGGATTCGGCAAATGCTGGAGCATTGGATACGGACACACCGTTTATGATCGAAAACACCCGTATCATCCTTCCGAAAGGCGGAGACTGGGAAGTCATAGAGACGACTGCTGATGGCGGAAAGTCAGCCGGTGTATTTGGAATATATCCGGGAAAAGACAGCAAAGGCATAGATTTTATAGATATCTTTCCTACAGTAGAAGAAGCCATTTTCGAATTTGCTATGTCAGATGATGTAAAATCGCCTGATACCGAAGATGAAGAGGAAAGTCCGGCCATTTCCGTAAGGAATGCAAGGCTTATGTTAAGGAGCGAGAGCCTTGGCTTATCCTTCATATATACCTACATGGTCAATGAGAACGGATACGGAGAACTTAAACCTTCAGATGAAGAGATAGAGCTAAAGCCGGTGGAAGAAACCGAAGCTTCGCCGGCGGATGCTGAGGGACAGGCAGCTAGGGAAGAGAAAAAGGAAGCCGTAGAAAATGCCGAGAAAAAAGACAAAGATTAACTATTTCAGGGAAAAGCCTGAAAACGAAGAGTTTCCGGGCGAAGAAAAAAGCCTTAAAAAGCTTGAGAAAAAACGTGAAGGTGCGAAGCATAAGGCCAGGTTAAGGGAGGTCCGAAATGTACTTCTGGGGAATGCTGTTCCGGGAGAGGACAATCGGTTAAAGCCGGTGGAAGGATTTAATATGAACTGGTGGGGAACGGCTGACGGATCATTTGGGACCAGGCTTTTCGGTATTGCCGGAAAAACAAAAAGATACAGGTCGACTTCTCTTAACAACGAACAGGTCGTATACAGATCGGCAAACGTTATGTCCGGGATAGGAAGAGGGGTCGACTTTGATACGGTTTACGAGGGCTGCTCGTGCCTGCTGAATCATTTCTTCTTCCGACCGGTGGTACTCATTTTTGAGCATGATGTGGCTGATGAATTCACACTTACAGCGTACTGCGGAAGAGATGTGCTTACCATTTCATCAGTATTAAGAGCTCTCAAACAGTTTGAAGACAACATGCCAAGCGAGCTATCACTTATCGATCCCAAGAAGGAGGAAGAAGAAAAATGACCAACGAAAAAGAGAAGATGGATGTTTTTCAAAAAAATGAGATCGCTTCCAACAGAACAGTTAGCATTGCACTGATCATCAGTGCCGCAGTCTTTACCTTTTTATGGATACTGATGGAGGCTGAAGTTTTTACATTTGAGCAGGGCATCCACAGGCTGGGGCTCGGCACTGCCATCTCTCTGATGGTCATATCGTCGGCTGTCAGTAAGTATTATAAATATGACAAAGCATGGATAAAATACCTTTTGATGATAAGCATGATCATCTCCTATGCGGTGGTGGACAGCCTGTATACCTATCACGTTTCGATTTTGATCGCTATTCCCATCGTCATATCATGCAGGTATTTTTCCAAGAAACATACCATAGCAGTTACCGTAATAGTTTTTATAGTGTTTTGCATTTCAGCCATAATGGGAGCAAATCATGGACAGCTGGATCTCAACTTTTTGCAGCTGGCTCCGGGTACGGTAATAGATCTGGGACCATACACCTGGATAGAAGAAGCCTATGA
>JAILKW010000066.1 GCA_024693455.1 Lachnospiraceae bacterium | reverse complement strand
GCTGGATGGCGAATACCTAGGTAAATCTCCTATATATAATAGGTATATGACTTATGGTCGCCATGCAGTGTTCACCCAGAATGGCATGTACGAGGCACACGACACTATCGTTATTACCACTGCCGACGAGAAAACCACCATGATTGCTCATGTAGAGATGAAGAACATGAGTGCTCACTACGGCGATGTTGTTGTTAGCGTAGAAAACAATGCCGACATCTGGTACAACGGTAAAGAAGCCTCCATGATAATCACCGGAAACAGTATGGCTCCTTTTTTGTACCATGGCAGAGATGTTATTTATTTCTCAAAACCCAAAGCTCCTCCAAAAAGAGGAGATATGGTCTTCTTTAACAGACCAAACGGTCAATATGTAATGCATAGACTTATAAAAAAGAAAGGAGAAGATTGTTATTTTTTGGGTGATAATCAAACCGACATTGAAGGCCCTCTCCCGGAAAAAAGCATCTTTGCCGTTGTTACAAGGGTAAAAAGAAAGGGCCGAAAGATCGGCCCCAATAATTTTATATGGTTTTTTTTCAAACATATATGGATAAACATCATCCCTTTAAGACACCCTGTTATGGCTATCTATAGCAGGCTTCATGCCAAAAGCTCAGGCACATAGGTGCCGGTTAATGCAAATGCATGAGCCGCCGCGATATCTACAGTATCAAAAAGGTCCTCTTCCACAAGCTCTTCGCTTATGGGGAAACACAGTTTATAAACAAGACCGATCTCAGGATAGATCGCAAACTGTCCACATACCAAAGAAAGGTTGATCTCTTCCATTTTCGAGGAGATTGACCTTTTTTCATCCTCGGTCAAACCCTGCTTGATCGTCATCATGCATGTAAAATAACAGACATTTTCAGCAGCCTCGACTTCAGGGAAGAAATACTGACCTGTTACTGTTCCGTCAGGTGCTCCCTCTACCTTTGTATGTGTGCAAACCAAAATGTCAAACGGACTGTTCTCTTCCCCTTTTCTTACAAGTGTGGACGGTATACTAAGCTGTTCCATTTCATTTTTAAGTCTTGAAAGAACCGTTCTTCTTTTTCCATTGTTCTCTACTAACATATCTTTGCCTCCATACTAACTTACTTCTCTCATAAGGTTCGTCGCCATCTCTTCCATCGAAGGTGAGGGCCATTGTCCGTCCACCTGCGGATACCCAAATCTCATAGATGGGAACAATGCAAACAGCGGACTTCGCTTTCTTATCTCTTCAACATTTGATGCAAGTATCTGTTTACCGTTATCGTCAAAGAAAATATGTCTGTATAACAGTGTAGCATATTGAGTTGAAATGTCTTTGAAAAATTCTTCCATTGTGGAAAAATGCATTGCAATAAGTGCTTCTTTTCTAAGCGAAGCTTTTATATCACTTTCTGATTTGCCGTATAATTCCTTAGTTTCCTCATCAAAGGTATCATAATCAGGCTTAAAATTCTGATACATGGCATCCATATCCAAAAATTCATCTATGGTCTTTTCTCTTTGATCCTTGTTTGCCCAGAATGCATGTATCTTATTAACTATTGTAATGATTCCTCCGATAGCGGTGGTAACTGTGGCTGCTCCGGGAACTACTGCTCCGATCAAAGAAACAACACCGCCTGCTGCCTTTAAAGCATTACTTGTCGCCTCAGCCTTTGTAACCCTCTTTTGCATGGCTGCAACGTTTTTAACAGCATCCTTAAAATCAACGTTATAATGCTTCGACTGATCCTTTTCCATCTCACTGATCTCATCAGCGTATGTTAATGCAGCCTCCTCATTTTTTGATACCGTTTGATACTGACTTATCGCCACTACGGTCTTTATGCTTCCGGCCAAAGCAGTTATACCGCCGGTTACACCGTCTGAAATATTTCCGATGGTCTCCTTTGCGAGAGGATTAAGAAACGATGCAAAATTACATACGGATTCGACTATATCTCCGGTAGTTTCAAATGCATCTGTTGCCATGGCAATCCTTCCGGATGTCGATACGCCTTCAGCCTGACTTGCTTCTCGAATTGCAAGAACCGTTCCGACTATCTTATCCACAATATCTTTTGTGTAAAGTACCGAATCACCCTGAATATCTGCAAGTTTTGCAATAAGCGTGCCTGCGTGTTCCTTGAAATCAACTTCCGTTTCCCGATTCACTATCCTTTGATCTACCATGCTGTTAAGCTTCACAAGATCGTCCTTTGGAATGGTTTCACCGGTTAAAAGTTCGACATTTTCTGTTGCTCTTGCAAGCCTCCTCAGTGCATAGATCACTCGCCTGCTTTGCCTTTTAACATTAATGTTGTTCTTGTTTTCTTCATCGGATTTACCGTTAAGCAAAGATTTTTGGATCTCAACTTCTTTAAGAAGAGCCAGATAACAGCCTTCCCTTACTCTGACCTCTTCAGGCATCTTCTCATTATTCGCATATGAACGGTTTTTGGAAAGACGCTCAATATACTCTCTAATCTTCATGGTATCATCGTCCAAAAGTCTGATCGATGTTTCTATTTTTTGCGTCATTATCTGACCGAATGTGCTTAGTACTCCGGTTTTCTTTATAAAGTTGATCTTTTTTGCATAGCTGGCGGCAGAATGTATCACGTTAAACCTTGACCGGCTCATCTTATCAACAAATGTATCAAAATTCGGAACATAGCTGTTTACGGAAAGTGCCGCATCCAGACCACTCGGTAATATTTGTTTTTCCTTTTCTATAGTATAGTAAACAAATAACCTCTCTCTTATCGGATGAGAAAGGATCTCAATACCGAAATTCGATTCGGAATCACCTTTCCATTCAAGAGCATTCGCAGCTATCCACTGATCGATTTTTTTAACGGCGCTCACAACATTGGATGGATATTCTTTTTCCTCGTTATCAACAATCTGGTTTTGAATTTTGGTTTTTTCACCTGTTTTATTAAAAATGTAATTTCTGTTTTTCTCTTTTGCCTCATTTCTCTTTTTGTCACGCAAGATCGTTTCCGTGATAAGACCCGACAACTTTTCTTTATTGTTAAACTGTTCTTCGGTGTATATTCCCAGTTTTACACAAAGAAATGTGCTGTATATTTTTCTGACCGTATTTTCACTTACATCTCCAACCGCAAAATATTCCTGAAGATATGAGTAAATATCATACATTCCGTTCTTATCTGTTTCCTCAGGATTTATTTTACCCTGTTCCTTTAAGTTATGATAAGCATCAAAGATATTGCTGTATGTACGAAGTACGGTATAAAATCTCCACAACTTCTCCCGATTGGTAAGCATCTTGTCATTCTTTATGTCCGACATATACGAATCGGCCGAAGAATATACCATTTCCATGTCCTTTTTGACATTTACCACAACGTTTTGCTTCTTTTCGGACAATTTGGATCTATCATACTTTGAGCTCTTTAGATCCTTCATGATAGAAACAGCACTGTCTATTTCTTTTTTTAATTCTTCATTGCTTAGATTTGTAATCTTATTTTGTATTTTACTGTAATTTATTATCTTTGAAACACTGCTGATCTCGCCACCCTTAAGATATGACATTATCGTAGCATTCTCATTTATGCTGATATTGTCATTCTCATTATTGCCTGTCATTTTGGCTATGCTTTTTCTTAAAGATATAAGTTCCGATCTGTTATTTAATATATAGTAAAACATGATCTGGTCATCATTACTGTATGACGCAAGTTCTTCTTTAAATGTTTTACTCTTCTTTTTAAGGATAGCATTGATATTTTTTCTGAGGCTGATCTCATCCTGTTTTTCGCCCTGTGCCTGCTCGTTTGAAAAACCTTCGATACCTGCCGTGTCATTTATAATATATTTTAATGCAACAATACCGCCCTCTGCCTGACCGAGCATTTCAGACAATACCCCTTTATAATACTCCACGGCTTCTGTATTGTTTTCTATATCCTTGGCGCGACCGTTTATAAGCTGGTCTCCGTATAATTCAAAGAGACCCTTTTTTAAATCCCTGATCTCCCACTTATTAATATTCTTGTTTTCAGCCAAATAATCATTTACAGCCATTGAAAAGCATGTAAACTGAAATAAGATCACTTTATCAGTTTTAAACTCCGTCATTTTGCCTGCTGTCGCATGGGCAACCATACGTTTAAGCATCGTGACAAATATAGACTCCAAAAACTCATCCGACATAAAGGATTTGGACAGTTCCATAATTTCATCGAAACTGCTTTTGTATTCCAGTAATTTTCCTACATCTCCTATCTCATCTATTTTGGCATCCCTGAAAAGTTCATCTGAATCTTCAAACAATTTGTTTAAAACATCCCTTCCCTTCTTCTTATCCTCAACGATAACTAATGCCATATCTTTGATATCATTATTTGTCTTAATGTATTCACGCGTTAATATCTGATCCTTTATTATAGCCTTAACATCTTTTATCAGTCTTGCTTCTAAATTAACGGCGTATTCTTTATTTGATGAGTTAACAAGGTTCACTCTCTCATTATGGATAAGAGATACCTCAAGAGCCTTCATCTCCGTTTCGGAAAGCTCCACCGGTTTCCCGTCAATCGAATAAGTTTCTTTCTTTTGCAAGAGATCTGCCTTTATAACATCAAAGGTTTGCTTATATTTCTTAATATTCTCCTCAAGCCTTGATTTTTCCGCATTCAGGCGAGCCTCATCAAGGACAACGCTTGCTCCTTCCATGAGTATCAGCTCAAATAAAAGAGAACAGAAAATAGCATCCTCACTTCCCGGATCAGAATCAGGTTTAAGTTTTGATCCCAGGATCTCCTTATAAGTCTTTCCGTTAATATCAGTATTCTCAACGTCATTATCAACTGCTTTTAAATTAAGAAACTCGGATACTGTCTTCTTTTGATCCTTTAAGATAAAGTCCGCTATCTCCGTCTTTTTTTCTATAAGATACTGATCAACGTAAACATGACCTAAGATTTCTTTGGTAACTTCCTCGCATTTATTAACTATACTTGCCAGAAAGATCTCATATTCATCTTCTGTATCGGTAACCGTATGGGATATGAAATCCTCATTTTTCATCAAAACATCAGACAAAAAAGCAAATCTTCCACCACGTAATTCTTTAAAACCGGTTAACCTTTTCTCTGTTCTTTCTACATCTTTTTCATATTTTTCACGATTATTCGCAAAATCCGCCAAAGCCTTTATTTTTTCTTCGGTCAAAGGCGGTTTTAGGCCGTATAGATACTCTCCGAGGGAACCTAGCATATCTTTCGGTACTCTTGCATTGTACTTTAAAAACTTGCTTTGTAATTCAGCCAGATTCTTTCTGTAGATCGCTTCCTTTTCGTTTATGCCGGTCATATAAGGATCATGCTTTTTTTTATTTAAATCCTCACCCAGCAGATCAAGAAGCAATCCTGTATCATGGTCCGCTCCGTATTCGGAACGATTGTTTTTCAAAAGACCGGATAATGAAGCCCATGAAGAGTATTTTTTCCCCGCAAACTCCAAAGAAACCGGGAGTTTTTCACCGTATCTGCTTTTCAGCTCATCAAAGCATTTATCTACATATTTATCGTAAGCTTTTACAGGATCAGTTCCTTTTTTGTAGCTTTCAACAAACTCATGATAAGAAACAGGAACTGTTTTTCCGCTTGACATAAACAGGCTCTCAATAAGAGGCGTCAGTTCAGTTAATCTTTGAACTCGCATCAGTCCTCTCATATGATTTGAAAAAGAGGCCTTTTTTATCCCTATTATCCTTACATACTCTGTCTTTTCACTCCTGTATGAAGGACACATTGAAAGAATACCTTCTGCTTTCATTGCCTTATCGGATTTTTCGCTCTGCTCTGTGTTATACTCCTCTAAGGTCATAAAAGTTCTTCCGCTTATAAGCCTTCTGAGCAAATATTTCCTGTATCCCTCATCTTTTGCGAAAATTTCCTTAATGTCTCCGGCACGTCTTAACCTTTCGGTAACACAACCGGCCAAAAACCTGACATCATCTGCGGTATATTTCAGTATATCCTGCTTATTTTTAGGCATTATAAAAGGAATCTGTTTCAAAGAGTTCTCTATTATCTCTTCCGCATCATCTTTAGGTATATCTTTTAACAGATCAGTTCGTAGTATGGTTGTAAAATAAGCCCTCGCACCGTGAGCCATTTGTTCTGCATCCTCTTTATCGCGTGCAGAAGATAAAACAACCTTTTTGGAATTAACCAAAGCATTCCAATTACTCTTTTTGATACTTTTGAGCATGGCTTCATAACTGCTGTCCAGCTCTTTTTCACTTTTTTCCAGATTACGAAGGCTGTCGGCTTTTGTACGCTGCAAAACATGTGTGATCGCAACCTTGCTTATGCCTTCCTTCATGTTTTTAAAATCTTCAACCTGGGCATTTATAAGTGCTTCATAATCATCAAGAGTAGTCTTTGGTTTAAAACGCAAGATCTTCTCGTCCAGCTTTACTATTGAAGTTCTTTTTGCTTCAATATCTCCCTCTATAATGGCAAGCCTTTGAACTCTTACAGCCGCCTGATAATCATCTGATTGCATAAGAGCGCTGTTTAGCAGATTAACATTATGTGCAAGTGCCTTAACCCTTCCTTTATATTCATCACTTGCACCTATGAGGGAATTGTCATCCATCATACTTAAAAGCTTATTCATAAGAATTATCTTTGCTGCATGAGGATGCTGGCTAAGGTACGGACTTTTGTAGGACAGCTCTGTCTTTTCGTCAGTGTTTGCCGGAATGAGTTTTTGCGTGATAGCATCGCTGAATGCGGATTTTATATCTTCCGAAGACGGATTATTGTACAGCCTTTCTAAAATCGACAATCTGTTTTTTGATACCTCATCAAGCGATTTTTCCTTTTTTGTAAGGACCATGCTGCCTTCGGTTATAACATTTGCCATTTCCGTCATATTCTTGTCCGTTACACCGGTTTTTGAAGAAAGGAATCGTCTTACATGCTTTTCCATCCTCTCTTTAAGCGCGTCTCCTTTTAGCTTGTTTTTATCAAAGAAGGCTTTCATTTTACCGACTTCTTCGACCTTATTTCCCTCATAATCGGTAAACTTGCTTATTTTTCCGATAGCACTTTTTGGAATATATTCGTTTTCACCGGCATTAACATATTTAATTATCGTTGACTCGGAGGTTTGCTGGTTGTCTTTCGTTTTTTGCTCGTCGAGAAGTCTTTGCTGCTCCTCCTGCAATGCCTTAAGTGCCGCTTCTTCGTCCTTCTTTTCCTGATCAAGCTCTTTTAACTTTTCCCGGGTTACTTTGGTTTTATCGTTTAACTCAATATTTTCTTTTCTGCGATCCTTAATCTCCTTTAATATCTTCTCTGCCGCATCGCAATATTCTCCTACGGAACCTGTGTAATCCACATCACTTTCTATTCCGAATTTATCCTTGAATTTATACTCCGAATCTACTTCATATTCCGCATTCTGAAGGATAATATCCACATCTTCCGTGATTTTCCTGCATTTTTCCATGGCTGTGTCAAAATTCGTAAAATCACTGAAATCCTGCTCTTTTCCATCTTCCATCACAGTAAACGCCGTCATGAGAAACGACATGTTATCAAGAGTTTCTGAAAAAGAATATTTAGAGTATTCTGCGGATTTTTTCTGGAGCTTACGGTGAATCTCATTCATGTGTCCGTAAATATATCCGAATCTCTTCGACATTTCAACGCAACCGGCAAAAAGTTCAGACGGATCCCTTCCCTGATCCGCCGCATCCGCCGCCTGCTTTGATATTTTATCTCCCATTCGTGTAAGGAAAAAATACATCTTGTTGCAAAACTTAATATATCCGGATTCATTTTCAGACATTTTTGAAACAGAGTCCTTATTATCAAGTTTTGCCAGCATTATCTTAAAAAGCGACATCTCAAAACGGGATGACATGAGTACATCCTGCTGCCATTCGGTTACTTTTGAAACCTCCCGGCTTTGCTCCGGTAATATCTTATCGCTTATCTTGACAGGATCCGCATTACCGCTGAAACTAAGCTGATTCATGGCTTCTTTAACGTCATTTTCCAGCTTTATCCTTGTAACGACCCCATCAATAAAGACTTTTGGCATAACAAAACGACTTGTATCCATAAGGGGATTGCCCTTAAGCATACTTTCCATCATGCTTGCTCTTCTTGATTCTATCTGTACTATAGTTTTATAGTCATTTGCTTCATTTGCTTCCCATATGAAATCTTTATCAAAAAAGCGTGTAAAATAATCAAGATCCTCATCCTCAAGATCCGATTGAAGGATCTCATCTATTATTCCGAAAGTATCGCTCCAGGTCTTGATCAGTTTGTTAAAATCAGCACAATCCTTTGCAAGACTTCCCGCAGCAGCATCTATCTCTTCGGGTTTGCCGGATAAATGACTTAATGCTTCATTTTTTCTTTCATTAAACAGCTTAGCCGATACCTTATCCAGGCTGTTTTCAGCTGCAGTCTTAAGCTCTTTTATCTTATCTATAAGATGATATCTTTTTTCCTGTGTTTTGGTCCATTCTTTTGTGTTCTTCGGCTTATTCTTCTCCTCGGCATCTATTGTAACCGATAACATAGTATCATTTTCGGTATATGCCGCATTTACATCACTATTGTTCATCGTAACTATACGAAGTTTTCTTTGGGTTTTCGAATTTACAACCCTTGATAATTCAGGAAATAGATCTCCGTATCTTCTTCTTTCTATCTCCCGTAACTCTTCTTCCGTCATTTCATGACGTTCTTCAAGCGATGACTGAACATTTTGATCTTGAAGATTGTTTGATAGAGAATTGTTTAATTCAGTTTCCCTTCTCAGCTGCTCCGGAGCCTTTTGATCCTTTATTTCCAATGAAGCGCCGATTTTCTTTTCTTTCATCTGATCTGACATATCATACCTCCAGATTTGCTATTACAGCCTTCATCTTTTTCTTTGCC
>JAILKW010000346.1 GCA_024693455.1 Lachnospiraceae bacterium | reverse complement strand
TACCAGTGGAAACAGTACAACTACAAGTAAAAACGGATATACCATCAAGCTTACAAATATTTATTCCAATTCACAAAAAGATGCTGCAGGGAATCCCATTGATATTTTGGAGACATACTTAAATGATGCTGAAAGCACAGGAACCGATGCTACATCTAAAGCAGAATTAAGAACAGCAGCCCTTGCATCTATATTCGGCCATGTGAATGCAGAGGGAAAATCAGACGGTAAACAAACAGACAGCTTTAAACTTAATGCACCTACGTTTAATCTTCAGGGAGACTCTATAGCATATAATTATGGTGGAAAAACATATACAGCAAAGCTTGATGATGTTGTAAAAGCCGCTAACGATAAAACACCAACTGTTACCTTTTCAAACACGGATGAAGCCGGAAAAACATCAACTGTATCACCTAATCTGGTTGATATGTTTAAAGGCTTGGGAACCAGTCAGACTGATTATAATAAAAATGGTATTACACCGACATATACATTTGATAAGGCATCAATGATGCTCAAAGCTACTTACGGAGCTGTTAATTATAACGTTATGTTTAATTCTTCTGATGGTACGTTTGCTTCTGTTGGAGCTGCCCAAAATTCCGAAGCGGTAGAAGTAGATGGTCAGACTGTTCGCGGACAGACATCCGGAGGTGGAGACGGGGTTACTCTTCATATGGGTGTTCTCGGAGCTAATTTTTCAGACATCAATATTGATTTTACTCAGATGAAGAACTTTAATAACGGCGGTAGTTCTACAGTTGGTATGGACACAGGAACTGTAGAAGACAAGAGTTACGGCGCAGGAAAGAAGCTGGGAGCAATGACCGGTGTTTCCGTACAGCAGGACGGAAAGATCTTCGGCTCTTACGATAACGGTAATACAGTTCTTCTCGGACAGATAGCGGTAGCGCAGTTTGCCAATGCATCCGGTCTTGAGGAACTTGGAAATAACTGCTACGGAACGACACTTAACTCAGGTACGTTTGACGGAATCGGTGTTGAGGTTACTGCGGACGGAGGTTCTATGAACACCGGACAGCTTGAGATGTCAAACGTAGATCTTTCGACAGAGTTTACCGAAATGATAACTACACAAAGAGGTTTCCAGGCAAATTCAAGAATCATTACGGTTTCAGATACGCTTCTTGAAGAGCTAACAAATCTTAAGAGATAATTACAAATACTATATTTAGTGGGTATCCGCTTGCGTGATACCCACTTTTTGCGTTTTTAAATTCAAAAAAAAACTATTTTCTTGTTTTTTGTTATAGACAACTGCATTAACTTTTAGTAAAATGTACTTGATGTTTGATGTCTTGCTATGTCTTTTTTTGATAAAGATATGCAGGCTGTCGGATAACTTATGTAAGTTAGGAGAGTGAAAGGCTTGGATATAGCGTCCCTTATAGGATTAGTAGCCGGAGCGGTCATGGTCGTGTTCGGTATCATAGTTGGTGGTGGAGAGATGGCTTCATTCATCGATCCGCCTTCTATTGTTATTACTATCTTTGGGTCTCTTACAAGTGTTCTTACCTGTTATAAGCTCCCTGATTTCATTGCCGGATTTACATCTGCCGGAGTTGCCATTAAAGAACCTGAGGGAGGAGATCCAACTGAGGTTATCAAAACGGTTCTGGATATGGCCAACGTGGCTCGTAAAGAAGGTCTGCTGGCTCTTGAGGAGACGGCTCAGACAATAGAAGATGAGTTTCTTAAAAAGGGTATCATGCTGGTAGTAGACGGAACTGACGCCGAACTTGTCAGAGCTATCCTTGAAACGGATCTTGATGCAATGGAGACCAGACATAAAAAAAGAAAAGCATTCTGGGATAAATGGGGTGAAATGGGACCTGCATGGGGTATGATCGGTACTCTTATCGGACTCGTTAACATGCTTAAAAACCTTTCGGATCCTTCTACGATCGGACCTTCCATGGCGGTTGCACTTCTTACTACACTTTATGGATCGCTGATCGCTAACTGGATCACAGGACCTATTTCGAATAAGCTTTCCGTCAATAATGACATTGAAGCTACAGTCAGAGTGGTTGCCATTGAGGGGCTTTTGTCCATACAGGCAGGAGAGAACCCTCATGTCATAGAAGAAAAACTTAAGTGCTTCCTTGCACCTGCAGATCGTGAAGGTATAGGAGGAGCAGAAGGTGGTGAGGGTTAATGGCTAAGAAAAAGCAGGAAGAAGCTCCCTCCGGTTCGCCCGCGTGGATGGCTACTTTCTCCGACCTCATGAATCTTTTGCTTTGTTTCTTCGTGCTTTTGTTTTCGATGTCAACCATCGAAGAAGAAAAATTCGAAATGGTGATTTCGTCTCTTACCGCAGCACTTTCGGTGCTCGAAAGCAGTAGCGGAACTACCATGGCAGAAGGTACTCTTATAAGTATCGGAGTTACACAGCTTCCGGATTATGCGAATTTTTTCGGAGACTCGATGAGTCAGGGCAAGTTTAAAGAGGGAGATAATTCCGATACCCACAGTATTCAGACTAAAGACGATATGTCAGAAGACGCTGGTGGCGACAGCGGAGAAGAGTCAGAGGACGGTCAGACAGATTCTCAAGGGACTGAAGGACAACAGGATCAGCAGTCTCAGGCTGAATCCGATCAGTCGCAGGGAGCAACCGAAGAGGATCAAACCGGTGGACAGACCGAGAAGGATCAAACGGGCGCTGATCAGGATGAAGACACAGAAAGCGGAGGCAAGGATCAGGAAGAAAGCTCGTCAGATGTTTCTACCGAAGAAGCAGCTGCCAAGGTAGAAGAAGCTGCTTTGGAAGAAAGCGAACAGATGGCCAAAGAGATGGAAGAACAGATGAAAAGGTATGGCATACAGGATCTCGTGGACATTGATTTTAACGGACAGTATGTCAGGTATTCGCTTAACGGAGCCTTACTTTTTGACTCAGGACAGGCAACGGTGAAAGAAAAGGCCAGGCCGCTGATAAAGAAACTTGGCAAGATATTAAATGCTTATCAGGATCATTTAATAGAAGTCGAAGGTCATACGGATAATGTACCTATTCGCAACTCGCATTTTGAAAGCAATATGGTTCTTTCCATGTACAGAGCGCTTTCAGTGTCCGAGGATATAGTTAAAAACTCATCACTGGATCCTGCTAACGTATATTCTTCCGGAAGAGGAGAATACAATCCGGTAGCAAGTAACGATACACCGGAAGGCAGAGCTAGAAACAGGAGAGTTGAGATAAAGATATATAACTCCTTTAATTCACAGGAGGTAGAAGGCTAAAAATGAAAAAAAGTATACTAACACTTTTGACACTTGTTTTGGTACTTGCAAATCTGGTGATGACAGTCATTATCATGACATCATTGGTTCCGGAGGTTAATCAGGCCAATGCACTTATTGCAAAAGTGTCGGAAGCGATCGACCTTGATGTTGAAAGTGCATCCGGGACATCCGGTAAGGCAAATATACCCCTTACGGACATTCAAAATTTCAACCTTACGAACAAGATCGCAGTCAATCTTAAAACAAGTGAGGATGGCACAGATCATATAGCATCGGTATCGGTTTCCCTTCAGCTTAATAAAAACAACGAGAACTTTGCAGCGTTGGAAACTGAAATGGCAGACAGGGAAAACCTTATCGCATCAGAAGTTGTTCAGGTGCTTTCGAATTACACAATAGAAGAAGCTAAGGCGAATCAGGAAGAAATACAGCAGGCGATAAAAGACAGACTTGCGGGGATTTTCGGTAATGATTTTGTTGTTGGTGTAAGTATTACACCGACATATCAGTAGTTGGGTCCGATATCGGACAATATTAGAGGCAGATGGTGGTGAAGATGAATGAGTGACGTACTCTCACAAAGCGAGATTGATAACCTTCTGGCGGCGCTCTCAAGCGGAGAAGTCGATGTAGAAGAAATGAAAAAATCGAGCGAGAATACTGTCAAAGATTATGACTTTTCCCGCCCGTCAAAGTTTTCAAAAGAGCATCTGCGTACTCTGGAGATAATATTCGAACATTACGGCAGATTGCTTTCGACCAACTTACCTGTTTATCTTCGTAAGAATATTCAGGTTGAAGTTATGAACTCTGAGGCGGTTACTTACATGGAGTTTTCAAACGCTCTTTCAAACCCTGTTTTACTCGGAGTTATAAATTTTGACCCGTTAAAGGGCAATATAATAATGGAAATGGCGACGAAGCTTGGTTACACCATTGTCGATCGTATGCTCGGCGGTGAAGGTGAACCCCTCGAGAGAATAAGAGATTTCTCCGAAATAGAGCTTCTTATAGTTGAGAGGATTATGGTGTCCTGCGTTGAGCTGCTTAGAGAACCCTGGCAAAACGTGGTGGATGTATATCCAAGACTTGAGAGAATAGAGACCAATCCTCAGTTCGCACAGATCATTTCGCCATCGGAAATGATCGCCATTGTTACACTCAATATCAAAATCGGTGATGTGGAGGGACTCATGAATGTATGTCTTCCCTATTTGACACTTGAGCCGGTTATGGATAAACTGAATACCAAGTTTTGGTATTCCAATATGCAGGATAAGACAGAAGATTCATATTCTGATGATATCGAATATCTTATCCGAAAGGCAAGTGTGCCGGTTACGGCAGTACTTGGCAACAGCACGATCAATGTCAGCGATTTTGCAACGCTGCAGATCGGAGATGTGATTCGTCTTAACCGAAAGGTGGACGATGAATTGGATGTCTTTGTGGGAGATATCCGCAAGTTTACCGCATTGCCCGGTTCGTCGGATAAGAATTATGCGGTCAGATTAACAACAGTAATTAGGGAGGAGCAGACCTGAGATGGGGGATACCACATTATCCCAAGAGGAAATCAACGCTTTATTCTCACAGGCAGAAGCCGGAGGAGACGGTGGCGGTGGTGGAGGTGCACTTACTGACAATGAGATGGATGCCATTGGAGAAGTCGCCAATATCAGCATGGGTACTGCCGCGACCACATTATTCTCACTGGTAAATAAAAAAGTCGATATCTCCACACCGATCGTTTCGGTTTCAAAGTGGGAAGATATCGTAAACATGTACGAGAAACCATGCGTACTTGTTAAGATTTCCTATACAAAGGGATTGAACGGCAGCAACGTGCTCGTTCTCAGAGAAAATGATGTTAAGATCATCACCGATCTTATGATGGGTGGTGACGGTACAAACACAGACGGAGAGATAGGAGAACTTCATCTTTCTGCTATTTCCGAGGCTATGAACCAGATGATGGGTTCTGCAGCCACATCACTATCGTCTATGCTTAATATGATGGTGGATATTTCACCGCCATCTTCCGATCTGATTGATCTTGCTGAGTCTATTGACGGCAGTGAGATAGATGATTTCCTTAAAGGGGAGTTCGTCAAGATCGAATTTAATATGTTGATCGGAGACCTTGTTGATTCCAAGATCATGCAGCTTTATCCGATCACGCTTGCTAAAGACATGTGCAAGTCGGTAATGTCTAACATGGAAAGCGATTCTCAATCTACGGTTGATGATAATGCTTTTGATGCCGGACCGGCTCCCGCTCCCGCACCTGCGGCAGCACCGCCTCCACCGGCAGCACCGGCTCCCGGTCCTGCACCTGCAGCAGCACCGCCTCCTATGGCGGCAGCAGCACCGGTGATGATGGCAATGCCACCTCAACAGCAGGTAAATGTTGAACAGGCACAATTCGTTCCTTTCAATCAGGGAATACTTGCAGGATATGCTCCTGAAAATATAGATCTTATCATGGACGTTCCGCTTGAAGTTACTGTTGAGCTTGGGCGTACACATAAATCTATTTCAGACATATTGGAGTTTGCACCGGGTTCTATCATAGAGCTTAACAAAATTGCCGGTGAACCTATAGATGTTTTGGTAAACGGCAAATATGTTGCTAAAGGTGAGGTAGTTGTTATCGAAGAAGCCTTCGGAGTACGTATCACCGAGATTGTTAAATAATTAGGTAATAATGACCTGAAAAGGTTTCATTAATAATAAGTAAGGAGAGGAAAAATGGCAAAAAATATCTTGATTTGTGATGATGCAGCTTTCATGAGAATGATGATTAAAGACATTCTCACAAAGAACGGTTACAATGTAGTAGGGGAGGCTGAAAACGGCGTTAAAGCTGTGGAAGCTTATACTGAGTGTAACCCGGACCTTGTTCTCATGGATATCACAATGCCTGAGATGGATGGTATCGGAGCACTTAAGGGTATCAGAGAAAAGGATCCAAATGCATCGGTTATCATGTGTTCTGCTATGGGTCAGCAGGCAATGGTTATTGAAGCTATCCAGTCAGGTGCAAAGGACTTTATTGTTAAGCCTTTCCAGGCAGAGCGTGTACTTGAGGCAGTAAAGAAGGTTATCGGATAATAATGACAATACTGATCGGAAGTAACTTTGAGGGGATTTTTCAACTTACAGTTACTTTCGTTATCTTTGTTTTTGTCCTGGCGCTTACTTTTTTTACGACCAGGTGGATAGCCAAATATCAGAAGAATCAATCTGCTAATAAAAACATCCACATCATAGAATCTGTATCCGTAGGTACTAACAAAGTCATTGCCGTAGTTGAAGTTGGCGGTGAATATTTTGTTGTGGGTATAGGAAAGGAAGAGATACATTTTCTTTCTAAAGTTGATGGGGATAAAATAACGATTAATGAAAATGAGGCGGGTTCTTCAAATTCGTCTCGTAATTTTAGTGAGATTCTTTCTGAATTTAAGTCTCGTATTGGAAAATAAAATGACACGTTTTAAATATTTGATCGTGGCTGTAAGTTTTTGCCTTGGGATTATTTTGTTCGGAACTGCGCTTTGCATGTTGCCCGAAATTCCGGCTTATGCTACCGCCGCGGATACAAATGACAATGAACAGGAAACGAATACGGATGAAGAAGAGGATAATGAAGAAACGACCGAACGTTCATCCGAATATGGGCCGACGGAAAATGCGCCTAACGCATCCGATGAGAAGACGGCGCCGTCTACCGGGAATGATGGTTTTGTCATATCATTTGACGGAGAAGAGGGTAATCTTTCTTCTACCGTCAGGATATTGCTGGTACTTACTGTATTGGCATTGGCGCCTTCTATCCTGGTTCTGCTCACATCCTTTACAAGGATCATCATAGTTTTGCATTTTGTGAGGATAGCAGTAGGTACACAGACAGCACCACCTAATCAGGTTCTTATAGGTTTGGCACTGTTTCTTACTATGTTTATAATGTGGCCCACGTTTTCGCAGATAAACGAAAATGCAATTGCGCCTCTTGACGCAAATGAGATTACCCAGGAAGAAGCTATAGAAGAAATAGAAATACCGATCCGTAATTTTATGTACGGGCAGACTCAGGAAAAGGACCTGGATCTCTTTTGTGACATAGCTGAGATCACCTACAATGATTACGATGATGTTCCTTTTCGGGTACTTGTACCGGCTTTTGTTTTGTCAGAACTTCGTACCGCGTTTATTATAGGTTTCCTAATTTACATACCATTCATTGTTATTGACATGGTGGTTTCGTCCGTACTCATGGCTATGGGTATGATGATGCTTCCGCCTACGACCATTTCGTTACCGTTTAAGATACTTCTTTTTGTAATGGCAGATGGATGGGATCTTATAATCGGAAGCCTTGTTAAGACATTCTATTAGGTAGGGAGGCAGTTATGACAGACAGTGTTATAATCGATATAATGCGTGAAGCTTTCTACAACATAATAATCTGTTCTGCTCCGATGCTTGTGATTTCACTTATTGTAGGTCTGGTTGTCAGTATCTTTCAGACAGTCACATCAATTCAGGAACAGACATTAACCTTTGTGCCAAAGATATTATCAATATTCTTGGCACTTATTCTGTTTGGGTCTTTTATTATGACCACGCTTACTGATTACATAACAAAGCTGTGGAGTAATTTTGCTGTTTATATCCGATAGATTATGCAATGATTTGGATTTGGTATGGTAGATTATTCGTTTAGTTTAGAAGTTTTTGAACATTTCCTTCTTGTACTTGTAAGGATAGTATCGTTTGTTGCTGTAGCACCGTTTTTCTCGATCAGAGGAATACCAAATATGACAAAAGCCGGATTTGCTGCAGTGCTTTCGATAATGGTCCTTCTCGTAAAAGAGCCTGCCGAACTCAGTTATGTTTCGGTCATAGGTTATGCGGTTGCTGTGATAAAAGAACTGCTTGTAGGATTGCTTCTTGGCTTTTGTACCTATATATGTAATTCGATAATTCTTTTGGCAGGTAATCTCATTGACATGGACATTGGATTGTCCATGGTTTCGGAGTTTGATCCGACAATGAATACCCAGATTACCGTTACGGGTAATTTATATTTTTACTTTTACATGACAATTTTGCTTGCCATAAACGGACATCAATTTCTGATGAGGGCACTTTGTGATTCCTTTGATGTGATCCCGCTTGGCGGAGCAATCTTTGATATGAATGACCTGTTTGAATCCATAGTTTTGTTCTTTACCAACCTTTTTGTGTTGGCATTTCGGATCATGCTTCCTGTTTTTGCTGCGATGCTTATTCTGAATGTGGTGCTTGGTGTTATGGCAAAAGTTGCGCCACAAATGAATATGTTTGCAGTAGGAGTTCAGATAAAGATAATTACGGGTTTTGTCATTCTTATGGCAATGATCATTCTCTTCCCGCAGGTTGTTACCATTGTTGCGGATCAGATGAAGATCAACCTTCGAAGTATTACGGAGGGACTCTTATAATATGGAATTGTTAAGATATGATCTCCAGTTCTTCGGTGATGAAAAAACCGAAGACGCCACAGCGAAAAAAATAAGTGAGACCCGAAAACAGGGTTCGGTGGCAAAGAGCCAGGAGCTTAGTTACGCTATATCTTTAATAGCGGTGTTCTTGGCACTTAAATTTTTTTCAAGCTATGTCGGAGAACATTTTCTCGACATTATAAAATGGGTATATTCTTCGGTGATACCGGATATGATCTCAAATGAGAGAGGCGGAGTCACTGCTAAGACCATGAGTGATCTTATGAATGAGATCCTCGTTCAGCTTATAATCATAGTATTACCCTTTTTTATAATAGGTTTTATAGTTGCAGGTCTTTCGACCGGCCTTCAGTTTAAGTTTGAAGTAACATTTGAACCACTTAAGCCGAAGCTTAACAAATTCAATCCGATAAATGGATTTAAACGGATTTTTTCAACTCAGGCTATCTTTAACCTGGGTCTTTCAATAATAAAGATCGCAGTAATTTTTGCCATAGCATATTCGTCTATTGTGACCCATCTGCCGGAGATCTTTATACTGTATGATCTCGATCTTAATGCGGCGATCGCACTTATTGGAGACATAGTAATAGATACAGGCCTTAGGATTGGTCTGGTTTATCTGGTGGTCGGGTTTGCGGATCTTTTTTATCAAAGATTTAAATTTAAAAAAGATATTAAGATGACAAAACAGGAGGTAAAGGACGAATACAAAAATTCAGAAGGAGATCCTCAGATAAAAGGAAAGCAAAAGCAGAAGATGAGGGAGGTTTCCCAAAAAAGAATGATGCAGTCGGTGCCCCAGGCAGATGTTGTTATAACAAACCCGACGCATATAGCTGTTGCTTTAAAATACGAGGCATTTTCCCATGATGCACCTGTTGTGGTTGCGAAAGGAGAGGATTATATCGCTCTTCGAATAAAGGAATCTGCGAGGGAAAATGGGGTTTCAATAGTAGAAAATCCGCCGCTTGCCAGATCTCTTTATACAACGGTTGATCTCAACGGAGTTGTTCCACCCGAACTTTTTGAACCGGTAGCAAGGATTTTGGCAGAGGTTTATCGAAGTTCTGAATATATAGCAAAACATCCTGAGGCTTCGGCCAGAAGGTAGTAAAAGAAAGGAGGAAAAATGACGGAATCAAAGTCGATGTTCAGTAAAACAGATGCCGGAGTTGCAATATATTTGCTTGCAGCAGTCATCTTTTTTATCGTACCTATTCCCAATTTCCTTCTTGATTTTTTTCTTGCTATAAATATTGGCGTAGGTATTATCGTACTTCTTAATACGCTGTTTACGGAAGAACCTCTTAATATGTCGTTCTACCCTACATTACTGCTTTTTACGACTATTTTCAGGATCTCACTTAACGTTTCGTCGACAAGACTTATACTTACAACCGGTAATCCGGGTAATGTCGTTACTACATTCGGAACATTCGTTGGTGGAAATGATTTCATAGTCGGAGTTATTGTATTTATCATTATCATCATTGTACAGTTTGTTGTTATCAACAAAGGTACCGAACGTGTATCTGAGGTAACGGCAAGATTTACTCTTGATGCTATGCCCGGTAAACAGATGGCGATAGAAGCCGATGTTTCTTCGGGAGCCATAGACGATGCTGAGGCAAAGAGACAAAGAGATAAACTGCAGCAGGAATCAAGCTTTTTCGGAGCTATGGACGGTGCTACGAAGTATGTTAAGGGAGATGCGACAGCCGGACTTATCATTACTTTCATAAACCTGATAGGCGGAACGGCCATGGGCGTTCTCAGACAGGGGATGGATGCCGGAGCTGCACTTAACCATTACGGCCTTATGACTATAGGTGACGGCCTGTCAAGTTCAATTCCTTCCCTTCTTATTTCTCTTGCAACCGGTGTTCTGGTTACAAAAGGAGCCAAGGATACTGACTTCTCCGGAACCATGCTTAAGCAGCTTTTCGGAATGCCTAAGGTTATGATGATAACAGGTGCTGTAATGATCCTCCTCGGATTATTTACACCTTTAAATATACTTCTTTTCCTGGCTCTCGGATTCACATTCGTTTTGGTCGGATACAATATGCGTCAGACCATCGGTGAAGAAAGTATCAGGGAAGAGGTTGAACAGGAAGAGACTGAGGCCGAAGAGATACGAAGGCCGGAAAATGTAGTTTCACTGCTTTCGGTAGATCCGATAGAGCTGGAGTTTGGATACGGTATCATACCCCTTGCTGACGTTAACCAGGGAGGGGATCTGCTTGATCGTGTCGTAATGATCAGACGACAGATCGCACTTGAACTTGGAACAGTAGTACCTATTATCAGATTAAGAGATAACATTCAGCTTAATCCGAATCAGTACATTATAAAGATCAAAGGTATTCAGGTTGCTACCGGTGATATTATGTTTGATCATTATATGGCTATGAACCCCGGATATGTTGAGGAGGAGATTACGGGTATTCCCACAGAAGAGCCGTCTTTCCATCTTCCTGCCCTTTGGATCACGGAAGGCCAGAGAGAAAGAGCCGAGTCTTTGGGATATACGGTTGTTGACCCTCCGTCTATCATAGCTACACATTTGACAGAAGTTGTTCGAAGCCATATTGCAGAGCTTCTTACAAGGCAGGATGTACAGAATCTTGTTAATAATCTTAAAGAAACAAATCCGGTTCTTGTGGACGAACTCACACCGGCGCTTATCGGACTTGGAGATATTCAAAAGGTTTTACAGAATCTTTTGGCAGAAGGTATTTCTATCAGAGATCTCTTGTCTATATTTGAAATACTTGCCGATCATGCTTCGACAACAAGAGATACCGATGTCCTTACCGAATACGTAAGACAGGGGCTCAAGAGAGCTATTTCGCAAAAATACTTTGAACCCAGTGAGGCTAATCAGGTTATTACAGTGGACCCGAGGGTTGAACAGGAGATCATGTCCTCGGTTAAACAGACAGAACAGGGTGCATATATTACTCTCGATCCCGAGCGTATCCGTGCAATCATGGAATCGTTACAGGGCGAGGTTAACAAGCTTGAAGAGATGGGGAGAACACCTATTGTTGTTTGCTCGCCCATAGTAAGGATGTATTTTAAGAAATTATCCGAAGAATATTTAAGTGACCTTATAGTAGTGTCATATAACGAAGTCGATAACAATGTCGAACTTCAATCCGTAGGAATGGTGGCGGCGTAAATGACGATCCAAAAATTCGAAGGAAAGACAAAAGAAGAGGCAATTGAAAAAGCTAAAGCGCAGTACGGAGATGCGGTACTTATAATGAATGTAAAGAAGATACGTCCGAACGGATTGCTTGGGATGTTTCAGTCCGGTACCGTAGAAGTTACGGTTGCAATAGAGGATGATCTTCTTTCCAACAGCAGACAGGAAACTCCGGTCAAAAGTGCTTTAGAACAGTTTTCAGCCAGTAAAGCCGGCTTTGAACAGTTTTCTTCCAAGGGAGGATTTACGGCTGTTGCAGATGAAGATATTAAGGTTCCTCCCGTAAAAGAAGAAGCGGGTGCTTCTTCGCTTTCTAAAATGCCGGTAAATAATCAGATAATTTATGATAAGGAACCACCCAAATCTCCGGAAATAGATGCTGAGGCATTAAGGAGTGCATTTAAGGAGGTTGGAGATCTTATAAGTAAGGAAAGTACAATACCGGTATCCGATGTAAGTGACTATGATCCAAGTTCCAGTATTATAAGAGCTTCTCAGATCTCAAAACCAAAAACAAACAAAAATATCACAGAGTTTCCTGCCGGGGAGCCGGATAATATAACTCCGATAAAGCAGGAAACTGTTAAAGAGGAAAAACCAAGACCTGTTTTTGAAGACAGATCCGCCGTTGATAGCGAAGAAAAGCCGGATAAAAACATGAAATTCATCCGCGTTTTATACAATAATCTCGTGGAGCATGAGGTTGATGAGCATTATGTAAATCATTTGCTTTCGGATCTTAACAGACTTTTCAGAGATGATGTCGGTATGGATTTTCTTATTTCCAATGTTTATCAAAAGATGATCCTTCAGATCGGACATCCGATCACAATAAATGTAAATAAACGACCTAAAGTTGTTTTGCTTATCGGACCGACAGGAGTGGGTAAGACAACGACGATCGCAAAACTTGCCAGCAGATTTAAGATGAGAGAGGGTAAGAGGATAGCTTTTATTACAGCAGATACGTACAGGATAGCTGCAGAAGAGCAACTTACAACATATGCCAATATTTTAAAAACACCGATAGATGTTCTTTATGAGGCGAATGATCTTCCGAATCTTCTTTCAAGATATCATGATTATGATCTGGTGCTTATTGATACGGTTGGATTTTCCGATAAAAATGATGAGCAGAGAATGAATCTTGAGGCACTTTTGTCAGCTGTACCCGAAAAATACGAAAAAGATATTTTTCTTGTTTTATCAGCGACTACTAAATACAAAGATCTCAAGAGAATAGTTGACAGATACAAAGAATTTACAGAGTTTTCTCTTATTTTTACGAAGCTTGACGAAACCGATTGCTACGGCAATATTTACAATATCAGGCAGTATGCCCAGGCCCCGCTTTCCTACATTACTACCGGACAGAAGGTGCCTGAGGATATTTCTGTTGTAGACTCTCAAAAGCTTGTTAAAAATTTGCTTGGCGGGAATTAATATTGCGGTATGCTATACGATAATATTCGGAGGGAATATGATAGATCAGGCGCAGGGACTGCGGAATGTAGTTAAAATGCAAAACCAACGCAGCATAGCTGAAGCGAGAGTACTTACGGTAACCAGCGGAAAAGGCGGAGTAGGTAAGTCAAACCTCGCTGTTAATCTTGCTGTGGCTTTTTCGAGAAAAGGCAAAAAGGTTCTTATTTTTGATGCCGATTTCGGACTTGCCAATGTCGAGGTTATGTTTGCTGCTCCTCCGAGACATAATCTTTCCGATGTCATTTACGGAGCCATGGATATAGAAGAGGTTATTACACCCGGACCCGAAGGAATAGGTTTTATTTCCGGCGGATCGGGAATTATTGGCCTTAATAATTTATCTGAGGATCAGATACATTATCTTGTAAGATCACTTCGCAAGCTTAACAGGCTTTGTGATATACTTATAGTTGATACCGGGGCAGGTATTTCGGATCAGGTACTCGAGTTTGTTATTGCTTCTCCGGAGATATTATTGGTAACAACTCCGGAACCGAGTTCCATAACGGATTCATATTCAATGCTGAAAGCTTTATATCGCAATAAAGAATATGATCCGGCCGAATCAAGGATCAAACTTATAGCCAATAAGGTTTCCACAAAGGAAGAAGCAGCGGCTGTTTATGAAAAATTAAGTTCGGTAACATCAAAATTCCTTGGAGGAAATATAGAATATCTTGGAATGATACCTCAGGATCCTTTACTCGAAAAAGCAGTAAGAGCCCAGAAAGTTGTATCAATTGAAGTGCCTCACGCAAAAGCAAGCAGGGCATTTGAAGATATTACCGAAAAACTTGACAGTTCAGAGAGGAAAAATACTGTTTCATTCGGAATCTCACGATTTTTCAGTAGTTTTATTAACAGAGCATAGGAAAAAATATGAAGATTAATGATTTAAAACCCGGAACAAAAGTCACTATAACAAGATTCAGAGAAGGCAGAGATAAGGACATAATGGGTGATGGGGTAAGAACTTTTTCGACAAAGATATCGGAAGTAAAAGAAGATGGCACGGTCACCTTTGATGCTCCGATCGAAAAAGGAAGGATAATCACGTTTGCACCGGAGGTAAAGTATGAATTTTTGTTTTCTTCGGACAGAGGCTTTTTTCTTGCTGTGGGACAGATAGTAAAAAATTACAGATTAGATACTCTTTATATGATGGATGTCATGCTTATCAGTCCGCTCGAAAGATATCAAAGACGAGAGTATTATCGTATAGAATGTTCTCTTAATATCAGTATTTTATATCTTACGGATGATGTTAGTGAATTGGAAGAGTATGATAATATTGATGATTATCTGCTCGATAATTATGATGAGGACAGAATGGTCGGGCATGGTACTATAGCCAATATAAGCGGAGGCGGAGCGTTGTTTTATTCTTCGCTTGATCTTGATGAAGATGATTGTGTACTTTTGGCAGTAAGATTTGATGAAGATGATCCGTACGAACCGGATACCAACCTTGTATGCAGGATCCTTGAAAGAAATATAGGGATGGATTTTGACAATATAGCTTACAGAGTGGAATTTGTATTTAGTAATGCAAAGTTTCGTGAAAAGATAATTAAATTCGTTTTTGATGAAGAAAGACGTATCAGGAAGAAAGTACAGGTATAATAACATGTATAATATTCTAGTAGTTGATGACTCTGCACTCATGAGAAAACTCATGTGTGATATAATTAACGATGTTCAGGGATTCTCTGCGGTTGACGTATGCTCTGACGGGGATGCAGCTTTATCATATCTGAGATCAAAAAAATATGATGCAGCTACTATAAATATGCATTTGCCGAGAAAGTCCGGTCTTGATGTCCTTCGCGTCATGAAGAATGAGGGGTTATCGGTTCCCGTTGTTGCAATATCCTCTACCATAAAAGAGGACAGAGATATCACGATGAGGGCACTTGAAGCCGGAGCGGTAGATCTTGTTATCAGACCTTACCGTTTTACTTCGACTGACAGAGTTTCTTTCGAGGAAGCCCTTGGCGACAAGCTGAAAACAGCAGTTTCCGGAAGATTTCGGAGTAGCTTTGGAAGCAGCGCGATGCGTTCGTCTTCCAAAAGCAGTGAACAGACAACTGCTGCAAGAAGCAACAGTACTTTTGCCGGCACGGCAAAACATATGACTGCCGGCAAACCTACACTTGAGGACATTGCATCAGGCAGACTTGCTTCGTCGATTTCTTCTACTGCAAGACGCAGCTTATCACCAAAGCCTTCCGAGGAGAAGAGCACCGAAAGTATTATCAGATCTACAGGCAGATCTTTCAGAGGCAGATACGGTCTTGTTGCACTCGCCTGTTCAACGGGTGGGCCGCAGGCACTTCATACGATGGTGCCTATGCTTCCGGGACATCTGGGTGTTCCTTTCGTAATAGTTCAGCATATGCCTAAAGGATTTACAGCGTCACTTGCCGAGAGACTTGATCTTGACTCCAAGATTCATGTTAAAGAGGCAGAAGATAACGAAGTTCTTAAGCCGGATTGGGTTTATATAGCACCCGGAGGCAGGCATCTTCAGATTGTTGAACGCTCCAGAGGAGTACTTACCGCCAGGGTTTTCGATGACCCTCCGGTCAATAATCTCCGCCCTTGTGCGGATGTTATGTACGAGTCGCTTCTGGAGATATCGATGGATACCATTTTATGTGTAGTCCTTACCGGTATGGGGGCCGATGGCACACAGGGTATTTCTGAACTTAAAAAGGTAAAAAACATATACACGATCACACAGGATGAAGCAACCTGTGTAGTATATGGAATGCCTAAAGCTGCATATCAAGGCGGCGTTTCCGACGAAGTCGCTCCGATAACGCAGATAGCAAGTTGTATCAAAAAAGAATTGGGGGTATAAGAAATGGATGTAAGTCAGTATCTTGATATTTTCATTGATGAGACTAATGAGCACATTCAGGAACTTTCAGACAACATCATGGTTCTTGAAAATGAGCCGGACAACAAGGATACGATCAATGAGCTTTTCCGTGCTGCACACTCTCTTAAGGGTATGGCAGGTACGATGGGCTTTAAACGTATGCAGCATCTGACTCATGACATGGAGGACCTTTTCTCTGAAGTCAGGAATGACACATTAAAGGTTAACACAGATCTTGTTGATATTTTGTTCCAGTGTATTGATGCCATTGAAGGTTATCTTGAAAACGTAAAAGCTACTTCGAACGAAGGAACAGAAGATAATGAAGTTCTTATCAAGAGACTTAATGATTATGTTGCAAGCGGCGGTGAAAGCAGTGGAGCGTCAGGGGGAGAAGCAGCTCCTGCAAAAGAAGAAGCGTCTGCTGAGGCAGCACCCGAGGCGGCAAAGGACGGTCCTGAATATTTGTCTATCAAGCTTGAAGAAGATGACAAACTCAAGCTTCAGGAACTCGCTGACGGGGGATCTCATTTATACGGACTTACGGTACATGTTCAAAAAGAATGTCTTCTGAAAGCAGCCAGAGCTTTTCTTGTTTTTAAAGCTCTTGATGACTTTGGAGAGATTATTGCATATAATCCCAGTTCGCAAGATATAGAAGATGAAAAATTTGATCTTACTTTTTCAGTAATTTTCTCAACAGATTCCACTGATACCGAGGCAATAAAAGCTGCTGTCGGAGCAGTGTCGGAAATTGAAAGTGTAGACATGGGTGCAATTACGGTGGCTGATTATGCCAACGATAAGAATGCGCCGGCAGAAGCAGAGGCTGAAGCACCTGCAGAGGAAGAAAAGCCTTCTGAGCCTGCACCCGCGCCTGCTGCAGCTAAGCCTAAGAAGGCTGAGCCTGTCAAGGCAGCGGACAATGCAGCAGCCAATACGGCTAAAAAGAATGCCAATAAACCTGTTACCGCAAGAACAGTTCGTGTCGACATCGAAAAGCTTGATGCCCTTATGAATCAGGTCAGTGAGCTTATCATTGCAAAGAACTCACTTGTTTCTATAGGCAGCGCTTCGGAAGCGGCAGGTTTTGATGAGACTCTTTTCCGTGAAAATATTGAATACTTAGAGAGAGTTACCACAGATCTTCATGAATCGGTTATGAAGGTCCGCATGGTTCCTATCGAAAGTACCGTTAATAAATTCCCTCGAATGATAAGAGATCTTTCCAGAAAGCTCGGTAAGCCCATGGATCTTATCATGACCGGTGAAGAGACAGAGCTGGATCGTACCGTTGTTGACCAGATCGGTGATCCTTTGCAGCATTTGCTTCGTAATTCTGCGGATCATGGTATTGAATCACCCGAAGAAAGACGAGCAGCCGGCAAACCCGAAAAAGGAACTATCTTCCTTAATGCGTTCCAGGAAGGTAATAACGTAATTATCCAGGTTGGAGATGACGGTGGCGGAATCAACACGGAAGCTGTTCTTAATAAGGCCATAGAAAGAGGAATTGTTTCTCCCGAAGAAGCAGAGAGCATGCCTCAGAAAGAAATAGTTGAGCTCCTTTTCATGCCCAGCTTTTCAATGGCAAAGAAAATCACGGATATTTCAGGAAGAGGTGTTGGTCTTGATGTTGTTAAATCCAATATCGAGGCACTTGGCGGAGATGTTGAGGTTAAGACTACACTTGGACAGGGTTCAACCTTCACTGTAAGACTTCCTCTTACACTGGCCATCATTCAGGCACTTATGGTTGAAGTTCGTGATGAAAAATATGCTATTGCCCTTGCAAGCATCATGACAATTGAAAACATCCCTACAAGTGAGATTAAATATGTTCAGGCAAAAGAGGTTATTCATTTGCGTGGATTGGTTATTCCCCTTATCCGTCTGGATCAGCTCCTTGATTGCGAGCCTAAGGAAGAAGCAGATGATTATCTTACTGTTGTTATCGTTAAACGTGGAGATAATTGCGCAGGACTTGTTGTAGATAACTTAAACGGCCAGCAGGAGATCGTTATCAAGTCACTCGGAAAAGTTATTGAGAATAACAAGATCATAAGCGGTGCTACCATCCTCGGTGATGGTGAAGTTGCACTTATTATTGATACGAATGCAATGATGTAAGGGAGGGTAATATGTCTGATCAGAAAGCTATACAAGCAGAAGCAAAGTCAAGCAGACATGAGCTTGATAATGTAGAAGAAGAAAAAATCCAGTACATCGTTGTCGGTATTGGCGACGAGAAGTACGGATTGGATATATCATATATTGACAATATTGTTCGGATGCAAAAGATCACCAGGGTTCCCAAAGCGCCCGATCATTATATGGGTGTTATAAACCTTCGTGGTATGGTTGTTCCTGTGATGAGCATTCGTCGTAAGATGGGTCTCGGCGATGATGAGATTACAAACAAGACACGTATTATTATTCTTAAATTAGAGGCACAGGGACTTGTGGGTGTTTTAGTTGATGAAGTTAATGAGGTTATAGCACTCGGAGAATCCGAAATCGACAGAAATGTCAACAATTCAAAGAAAAATGATGCAATGTATATAAACGGAATAGGAAAGAACGGAGATGGCCTGATTTCCATCTTTGAGATTTCTGCTATCATTGATGAAGTAAGCAACGCATAAGGGGGTATTCATGGGCGACACGTTATCGTTGGAAGAAATCAATCAAAAATATCCTGATGTGCTCAGGGAAATTGGTAATATCGGAGCCGGGAATGCAACAACAGCCATAGCTAATATGCTAAATCTTCGCATGAATATGAGTGTTCCCGATGTACAGTTTATCCCTGTAGAAGAGATCGGAAGTGCTATCGGAGCAGAAGAGTCTCTTGTTGTTGGAATAATGCTGGGAGTGGAAGCTGATATCCAGGGAAGCATGATGTTTCTTCTTGACATGCCAAGTGCGCACAGACTTGTCAATAAGCTTATGATGAGGGATCCGGAATACGATGCGGATTTTGACGAGATGGATCTGTCAGCGATCAAGGAAATAGGAAACATAATTGCAGGAGCATATCTTAATGCATTATCAGGTATGACTAATCTTACAATTACTCCTACAGTTCCCTCGGTTGCTATTGATATGGCGGCATCTATACTCAGTGTTCCGGCAATTGAGTTTGGCATGACAAGTGACAGTGCACTTTTTATCAAGACAGAGATTGATGATGAAGTAGGTATAAAGGGTTATTATATTCTTATGCCGGAAGGAGATTCATATCAGAAGATCCTTTCTTCTTTAGGACTTCCTGTATAAGGGGGATTGTAAATGGGACAAATGATTAAGGTTGGTATGGCGGACCTTAAAGTTTGCAAGGCTCCTGACAATCTTACCACCATAGGTTTGGGGTCTTGTATAGGAATCGCAATGTATGATCCTGTCACCAAGGTTACAGGATTGGCTCATATTATGTTGCCTGACAGTACAGCGATCAGGGCTAATTCCAATATAGCTAAATTTGCTGACACAGGCATAAAGAAGCTGCTTGATGATATGATAAAGGCAGGCGCTTCAAAAACCCGTATTAAAGCCAAAATTGCAGGTGGAGCAAAGATGTTCGATGTTGGTACAAGCAATCTTATCAATGTTGGCGAAAGGAATGCCATAGCAAGCAAGGAGACTCTGCGTAAGCTTGGGATTAAGCTTATAGCAGAAGATACCGGCAAGAATTTTGGACGTACTGTAGAAATTTACAGTGAAAACGGAGACTTCCTTATAAAAGCTGTTGGCAGGGAGTCTTATAAAATATGAATACAAAACAGATTCCAATCATCATTGTTTTACTCAGCGCAGGAATTGTGTGCGTGATATCAATAGTGCAAGGCGCGGAGTTTTCGGTGTTTTTTCGGAGGTTCGTTACTACTGTTTTGATATTTACGGTTGTGGGAACAATTGTTAAAATTCTTCTCGACCAGGCTTTTGGAACCGGGGAAGAAGATGAAGAAACAGGAGATGAGGTTCCGGAAGGCGAAGAGGGCAAAGAAGAGACAGAAGGTGAAGAAACAACTGATACGGAAGCAGATGCCAAGGCACAGGAGGCCACACCGACAGATACCGGTGTGCCTGATGAAGAAGATGATGATGAGGATGAAGATGATGACTTTTAACTCAGTCGGAGAAATCCCCCACCTCTAAGCGTTAGCGTAGGTTGGGGTTATGAGCGAGTCTTGACTGTAGTCGGAAATTAATCCTAATATTAACTTGTAATATTTGTTAATTTTAGCTTTAGTAAATTATAATTCAGTCGGGAATACAGGCCCGGCTGAATTAAAGATGTTTTATGGCACCGGATTTGCGGGTGTATAATTGTCACAAGAAGTTTTATGTAGTTTATCAATCAGGGGGTGCCGATATTGGCAGTCACAAAAAAAGAGGATTTATGGGATAGGTATCGCAAAAATCCGACGCAGCAGCTGAGGGAGCAGCTCATTATAGAATACGCACCCCTTGTAAAGGTTGTTGCGGGAAAGATGAGCATGTACCTTGGCAACAATGTTGAATACGATGACCTTGTTGGTTACGGTGTGTTCGGTCTAATTGATGCTATCGATAAATTTGATCTCACAAAAGATGTAAAATTCGAGACTTATGCCTCGCTCCGAATAAAAGGAGCCATATTGGATCAGATCCGAAAGATGGACTGGATACCCAGAACGATCAGGCAGAAACAAAAGAAACTTGATGAAGCTGCCAGAGAACTTGAACTTCGGACAGGTAGAGTTGCCAGTGCCAAGGAGGTTGCTGAAGAATTGGGACTTTCCAATGCCGAATATTTAGAATGGCAGTCCCAACTTAAGGTTACCAATCTTGTTTCCTTAAATGAATTTATGGATGCGGGCGGTAATGAACCGGTAATGGAGACAGCCGGCAATTCACATTTTGAACAGCCGGAAGAAAGTATTTCTAAAGAGGAACTCAAACAAAAACTTGCTGAAGCACTCGAAAATCTTACAGAAAAAGAAAAAAAGGTAGTTCTTATGTATTACTATGAAGATCTTACCTTAAAAGAAATTTCACTGGTTTTAGAAGTCTCTGAATCCAGAGTATCACAACTTCACACCAAAGCGCTAATTAAGATGAGAAAAACTATGGGAAGTTATATGGGAATCTTAACTTCCTCATAAAAGTATGGAGTTAGTTATGTCAGAGCAGTTAAATGGTTATATTCAAATTGAAATAAAAAATAATCATGCTATCTGTCATTATTATCCGCCTAAAGAAGGCGGAATTCCACTTGTTTATTCAGAAGTATTGGAATATCTTACATCACATGAGATTACTGAATATAACGGAGCAGCATTCAGGGAGATGCTTTCCGGAGACAAAGAAGATGTCTTCGACATGGGACCGTTTTCCGGTTATGATTTTTCAGAGACCATGACTGTTAAAGTTTCTCTTGACAGGATGAAGGCAACCTGTCGTTTTTGGCCTCCGAGTACTAACGGTCAAAAAATGAATGTTAAAGATATTTTAGCTGAATTTCAAAAAAGAGGGATTGTTTACGGTATAGATCAGGAAGCAATCATGGAATTTATGACGGACAGATGTTATGCGACTGATTATGTCCTGGCACATGGGAATCCCCCTGTCATAGGTCATGATGCTAAAATTGATTATTTTTTCAATACAAATCCCACCCTGAAGCCTAAACATAACGAAGACGGAACGGTGGATTACCACGATCTTAACACTATCAATGGAGTAAAAGAAGGAGAATTATTAGCCAAACTTACTCCTATGGATGAGGGTAAGACAGGAACCGACATATATGGAAGAGAAATTCCAACCCGCAGTGTTAAGTCAAAAACCTTAAAAATAAACAAAAATATCAGATTATCCGAAGATGGAAGTGAAGCTTATGCATCTGTAACAGGTCATGTTTCATTGGTAAATGATCAGATTTTTGTTTCAGATCTTTTTGAAGTTCCTGCAGATGTTGATAATTCTGTAGGTAATATTAATTATGACGGAAATGTACATGTCAAAGGAAATGTTAAAAGCGGATTTACTATAGTTGCAAAAGGCGATGTAATAGTAGAAGGCGTTGTTGAAGACGCATTTATAAAAGCAGACGGGCAGATTATAGTAAAAAGAGGTATTCATGGGATGCATAAGGGCATCCTTAAAGCAAAAGGCAATGTTATAATCGCTTTTATTGAAAATGCCAAGGTGTTTTCCGGTGGATATATTGAGACCGGATCCATTATTTACAGCGAGGTTAATGCCACTGATGATGTACTTGTATTAGATAAAAAAGGTTATATTGCCGGAGGAGTTGTAAGGGCCGGCGGTAAAATCGAATGTATGACAGCGGGTTCCGAAATGGGTTCGCAAACAAAATTTGAAGTAGGTATTGCACCGGCAAAGAAGGAAAGGTATAATCAGCTGCGGACATTGATCAATTCAGAGACAGCAAAGATTGAAAAGATTACACCCGTTATTGATTCATACAATAATTATATTTATTCGGGAAAGAATCTTGATGAAAAGAATGAAGCATATTTCGCAAAGCTTTTAAGGGAATTGTCTCAATCTAAGACTATCCTTCAAAGTTCCAGAACAGAATTTAACATGCTTCATCAGGAGATGCTTAGCAGTAAGCATTCAAAGATTATAATAAGAAGAGATATCTTTCCGGGAGTTCTTTTAACAATTTCAGATCTTTCCATTACGATTTACAGTAAAAGATCATATTGTGTATATGAAAAGAAAGACGGCGAAATCGTTTGTTCAACGTTATAGAGGTGAGATATGTCTATAAGTCCTATAGCATTTAACGGTATGATACAAAACACCGGAGAGGTGTCACATACAAAAGCCTCTGAAGAGGCAAAGCCCGCCTTAAATCAGGAAAATATTTCTGTTAATATTGAGCAAAAGGCTGAGCAGAGTTTGCACCAGGTCAACGAAACATATGCAAGTGATGAAGAAGGGGCATTGGATGCAGACGGTTCTAACAATGGCTATTCCGGGACAGGAAAAAGAAAGAAAAAGAAAAAGGAAGAAGATAAATATGAATCTGATGGAAAGGTTATTCTGAAGGGTTCGAGTTCTTCCTTTAATATCACTATCTAGGAGGAATTATGACAATACTGGAGATCGGTCTTCTTGCACTTGGAGCGATTTTTTTCATAGGCAGCTTCTTCATGTCGGAGAAGCTGTCTTCTTCGGATGTAGACGAAATAAAAAAAATGAGCGAGAGAGAAGTAAGGATTTTGCTTGAACAACAGCTTAAGAATGCTGATTCCGAAATTAAAAAGAAAATCAATGATAAGGTGGATGAGTCTTTTGCAGAACTCGAAAGAAAATCAGACAGAGAAGTTAATGAAAAGATAATGGCTATAGCCGAGTATTCTGATAATGTTATAAATAAGATGGACAAGGCTCATGAAGAGATAATGTTCATGTATGACATGCTTAATGAAAAGCAGGAGAAGATAACTCAGATCACCAAGGATGCCCAGAATTATGAATCTCATCTTCGAGGCATGACGGAAGAGGTTTCTAACCTTGTTGAAACACAAAATTCCGGATATGATAATCAACAATCCGATGCGGCTTATTCATATAGTACTGATGCTTCCAATGAACAATATTATAATGAGGCTGTAGCCTACGGAGACCAGTATTATACACAGGCTCCGACACAGTATTATACTGAGGCGGATGTTAACGGAGGAGAGTATTATCCGGAAAGTGCCACCGGAGATCTTCAGTATTACGGTGATACGGAAACTTCTCAAAATGAAGCTGCTATGCAGGATGAAGCATATTCAATGCCGCCCATAGAAGATCAGATTGCTGTAAATGAAGCATTGGCACAGATTACTGAAGTCAATGAGGCTGAGAATGTTTCTGATCTCAAACCTGCAAAAAATAAGAAATCAAAAACCAAAGCCAAGCAGGATGTCGTACCTGAGGAAGCAATTGTACCGGAACCCGAACCGGCTCCCGAACCGCTTCCTCCCGCACCTATTAATTTAAATCTCGCAAGGGAAACCGAAGATAATAATAACGAAAGAATAATCTCAATGCACAAGCAGGGTTATACTCAGGTTGAGATCGCAAAGAAGACCGGTGTGGGACTTGGAGAGATTCAGCTTATACTCGGACTTTACGGAGGTGAGGAAGAATGAAACGCAAGTACTATTTAAGGGGACTTGGCGTTGGAATCCTGGTTACATGTTTGATTTTTGGTATTATACATATAATCAATCCATCAACATTGACTGATGCCCAGATAAGGGAAAAGGCTTATCAAATGGGAATGGTAGATAAAGATTATCTTGAATCCACCAAAGAAGAACCGGAAGAGGAAGTGGCTTCTGCATCAGCGATAAGTGAAGGAGCGTTGACTTCGGCTATGAATGATAACGAATCTGAAGATAAAGATTTATCAAAGGATAAGTCAGCTTCAGATGAAAAGCAGAATAAATCAGAAAAAGAAGATGGTGATATAAACTCTGATCAGGATTCTCCGGAAAAACCTAAAGACAATACTACTGTTAGTACTACCGTTGATCAGGATGGAAATACAACAACAATAGAAAATCGTACGGGCCGGGATGTAACAAAGGCACCCGACAACAGAACTTCACCGGTGCAGGAAAAATCCACCGAATCAGAGCAGACAGAAAGAGAAACCGCTGCATCGGATAGCGAAGAAAAGGTCAGCTTTTCAATTTCCGGTGGACAAAATTCCAATGTTGTCGGAAGAAACCTTTATTCTGCGGGACTTGTTGAGGATGCGGATGAATTTGACAGTTATCTTGAACAGAACGGTTATGACAGAGTGATCCGTCCGGGAAGTTATGAAATACCCAAAGATGCCTCTTATGAAGATATCGCAAGAATTATTACGGGGAGACGTTAAGTTCTGATTTTCCATAATGGGAATCATTATATTTTTCTTGCATAGATATGGGTGTTGTGATATAATGCCACATGTTGCGAATGCCTTAAGGCATATAAATAAACACGTATACGGATGAAAGAGCCGGTCCCTTAAAGGTATATATAGGGTGTTCTTTTATATGAAGTATACGGAAGAGGTAACCAAAGGAGGAAAAAATGAGCGTTATTTCTATGAAACAATTACTTGAAGCAGGTGTTCATTTCGGACATCAGACCCGCAGATGGAATCCTAAAATGGATCCTTACATCTATACAGAGCGTAACGGAATCCATATTATCGATCTGCAGAAGACTGTAGGCATGGTTGATGATGCTTACAATGCAATTTTTGATATAGTTTCACAGGGAGGAACAATCCTTTTCGTTGGAACAAAGAAGCAGGCTCAGGAAACTGTAATGCGTGAGGCTGAGCGTTGCGGAATGTATTATGTTAATGAAAGATGGCTCGGCGGAATGCTTACCAACTTCCGTACGATTCAGAGCCGTATCGATCGTCTTAAGAAGATCGAAAAGATGGAAGCTGACGGTACTTTTGAAGTTCTTCCCAAAAAAGAGGTTATTTCTCTTAAGAAAGAACTTGAAAAACTTAATCGTAACCTTGGCGGAATCAAGAACATGGAGCGTCTTCCCGATGCTATCTTTGTAGTTGATCCCAAGAAAGAGCATATCTGTATTCAGGAGGCTCAGGCTCTTGGCCTTACAATTCTCGGAATTGCAGATACTAACTGTGATCCCGATGAACTTGATTACATCATTCCCGGTAATGATGACGCTATCCGCGCAGTTAAACTTATCGTGGCAAAGATGGCTGATGCTGTAGTAGAGGCAAATCAGGGAGCAGAGGCAGACGCACCTGCAGAAGAAGGATCAGAAGAGTAATTAACAAAATACAGTCATAGGAGGAATAGATAAATGGCAATTTCAGCATCTATGGTTAAAGAACTGCGTGAGATGACAGGCGCAGGTATGATGGATTGCAAAAAGGCTCTTAACGAGACCAACGGTAATATGGAAGAAGCTGCAGAGTATCTTCGCAAAAACGGCCAGGCTAAAGCTGAGAAAAAGGCAGGACGTATTGCAGCAGAGGGACTTTGCGATGTCGCTATAGATGGCAATAATGCAGCGATCGTTGAAGTTAATTCAGAAACAGACTTTGTTGCAAAGAATGATGATTTCAAGTCTTACGTAGCAGCTGTTGCAAAACAGGCACTTACTACATCAGCCAATGATATGGATGCATTTCTTGCTGAGAGCTGGAATGATGACAGCTCAAAGACAGTTAAGGATGCACTTACGGATAAGATCGCAGTTATCGGTGAAAATCTTTCAATTCGCAGATTTGAGAAGGTTAGCCAGGACGCAGGCTGTGTAGTATCATATATTCATGGCGGCGGACGTATAGCTGTTGTTATCAGTGCTAAATGTTCTAATGCAAATGATAATGTTAAAGAAGCACTTAATAATCTTGCAATGCAGATTGCAGCTCTTAATCCCAAGTATATCTCTGAAGCAGATATTGATTCTGATTTCATTGAGCATGAGAAAGAGATCATTCGTGCACAGATCGATAACGATCCCAAGGAAGCTGCTAAGCCCGACAAAGTAAAAGAGGGTATGATCCAGGGTCGTATCAAAAAAGAATTCAAAGAGATCTGTCTTATGGACCAGGTTTATGTAAAGGCAGAAGACGGTAAGCAGTCAGTTGCCAAATATATTGAGCAGGTAGCCAAAGAGAACGATACCGAGATCTCTATCGAGAAGTTTGTCCGTTTTGAAACAGGTGAAGGACTCGAGAAGAAAAACGAAAACTTTGCTGAGGAAGTTGCAAAGCAGATGGCTTAAACCCACTGACAGCTTTGCAAATGTTAATATACGCTGCATGGGTTATTGCCTGTGCAGCGTAATTTGATAGAGATGATTGTCAGAGGTTTTGTATGTCATATAAGAGTGAACGGGCGGCATCAGAAAAACGACGAAGGCGGTCGCGGGTTCGCAGGATGAAGCGTTTTATTATAGCTTTTATCATAATACTTTTTTTATCGTTGATATTTTCGGTACTGTATCTAATGCTTTCGGTTAATAAGCTTGATAACAGGATCGATACCCTGACACAGGTTATCAGGGATATGAGAAGTGAAAAACAAAATATATCAGGCACAAGTGAAAATACGGATTTTGATGATGAAGCTGTAAGGGCGGCACAAGCAGCAGAAGAGTATAACAGAACTGCAGAGGAAAATCTTGCAAATGCTGAAGATACTTTAAAAGTTTATCTGACTTTCGACGACGGACCGAGTGGAAATTCGGACAGAATACTCGATATTCTGGATGACTATAATGTTAAAGCTACTTTTTTTGTAAATGGCAGAACAGATGATCATTCCATGGCTGTCTACAAAAGAATTGTGGATGAAGGACATACTATTGCCATGCACTCATACACACATAAATACAGTGAGATTTATAAAAACTTGGAAAATTTTACCGCTGATCTGGAAAAAATCCAAAATCTCATTTATGAAGCCACAGGTGTGGAATCCACTATATACAGATTCCCCGGAGGCAGTTCAAATGGCGTTAGCAGTACAGATATGTCTGTATTTATACAATTCTTAAATGAGCACGGCATTAAATATTTTGATTGGAATGTGGCAAGCGGTGATGCGACAAACTTACCGTATACATCTTCTGATCTTATTGAAAATGTGATGTCGGATGTGGTAAAATATAAAACGTCGGTGGTGCTTATGCATGATGCTGACAATAAGATGGCGACTGTTGAAGCACTTCCTGAGCTTATAGAACTTTTACAGGAACAGGGAGCGCTGATACTTCCGATCAGTGAAGACACTACACTGATCCAACATGTTACTATACAATAGATGGGCTGTAAAAGTCCGGTCCTGTATATCTAAGACGAAATTATGACCCCGCCCCTTAACAAAGTGCAGGCGAGGGCAAGATACTTGAATCGGCCTCATTGCCGGATATTACGCAAGATTGGAATTTCTTTTTACATAAGACCATTTATAGGAGGAAGAAAATGGGTTTTTTTAAAGATTTTAAAGATGATCTGTCAGATGCTGTAGATGAAATGTTACCGGGTGGTAAATCCGAGGATTTGGATGCAGATGATATGGTAAGCACTCTGGACGAGGATATAGATGTCAGTTCGGAACTTTCCAAGCTTGACGGACTTCTTGAGCAGGTGGCAAAGAAGGTTGATGAGCCGGAGAAACCGGCACCTATCAATCCTGAACCTGTCCAAATGACAGTTCCGGAGCCTGTTGCACCTGCACCTAAGCCGGAAGTTAAGTCACCCGTTAATATTTTCAGAGCCAGAGAAGAAAATAGGAGAGAGGAACGCAAGATGTCAGATTCAATTGATGATATTGTACGTAGTTCGGTTAATGCACCGGCACCTGCTTCGGATGAGAATGCAGTTATAACATCAGGCATGACTATAACAGGTAACCTTGATTCAACCGGTTCTATCGAAGTTAACGGTACTATAAACGGAGATGTTCATTGTAATGGTAAGATTACCGTAGCA
>JAILKW010000337.1 GCA_024693455.1 Lachnospiraceae bacterium | reverse complement strand
CATGACACATTTAACTTTTCAGTCAAAAAATGCAAAAAAAAAGACACTCCCGGAGTCAAACTCCGGAAGCGCCTTTGCTTCATGCACTGCATTATTTCACTTTTATTTTAATTTGTCAAGATAATTTTTAAAATTTTATCTTTCAGTGTCTTCTGCAGTCTCTTCATCTTCTATATCTTCCACCTTTTCTATCATGATCGGCTTGCCTGTCTGCTCATAAAGCCAGACTACCGAACTCCAGTCTCCATAATATGCATCACTTATTATTATGGCTCTGTCAATAGCCGGTGTATCATCATATATCCCCCAAGCCTCATTAATATACTTTTCTGTCATATCCTTATAACGCTCCCAAAGATCAGGTGCAAGGGATGCTATTGTTGCTTCGATAAGAGGATGCGGTCTCCAAAGAAGAGCTGTATCATCTGTATTTTCTTTAAACAGTTTAAATACCCGATCCATTTTATCGAGCATCTTATCTCTTCCTTTAAGAAGAGCCCCCACAGTAGTATTGTAAAAAATGATCTTCTTCCTGCTGCCGTCTTCTTTTTTTATAATATCTTCCCATTCGGAAGGTATTTTAAAATCATCCGGGGTAAGATTTTTAATTCTTTCTATTTTAGGAGACCCGGTTCCTTCTATTTTGTTTTCCCAGATACTTTTTGTCTGTTTACCGGCAAACTCCGTCATTACCCTGATGTAAACCTTTCGCCAGTCCTCAGACTGTACGATAACCCTGTGTGCGTGTACTACACCCGGAAGCTTTATAAAATGCTCCACGTCCTTGACAGCCTTTTTATCATCAGGATCTATAGCTCCGAGGATAAAATAAGGTATATACACGAGTTCGTCTGTTTCATTTTTGAGTTTGGATGCATAATAATCCGGGTGTACCGATGTAACAAAATTCGAATCATCATAAGGATTATGAATATATATCACATCGGGATGTCTGTTCTCTATAGAATAATCTTCGTAACTAACGGTCGGAACATCATCCGGGAATTCATCCCTCTCATAATGCATTGCTGTGAAAGTCCCGTCAGCTCTCCTATCAAAGTACGGAATCGGAATCACATAGGTAGTCGTATCTTCATCGTCTTTCATTTTTTTCCAGACCGTTTCAAGAGAATCCCACATGGAAGCTTTATATGGTAAAAATACCACTTCTTTTTGAGTTGGAAACCTGTTTTTGATCCCATTGGAAACTATGGTCAGCGGATGCTTTAGTTTTTTGCTCATCTGACCCAAATTTATCGATTCCCCGGATACGATCTGTTTATGAAATACATACAGAAGTTCGCAGTATTTCTCAAGTTCACTAACCTCCTGCGTGCCTTCGCCTTCTGTTTTTTCGATCATAGTACCAATACTGACAGCTCCCTGCTGGCATTCTCCCAAAAGGCTGACTGCCTCTTCTGTCCTGCCTTTATTGATAAACTCCATAACCTCATTATGAACTTCCAAAAGCGCAGCAAGTGTCTCCAGACACTGCTTTTTGTAAAACCTTCTCATATTTACTTTATCTTTACCTTTGTTTTAAGTGTCTTAGACTCGCCGTTCTTAAAAGTAAGATAGGTTGTTAAAACTATTGTCCCCTTCTTTTTGGCAACAATCTTTCCATTACTGTTTACCCTGGCTTTATTTGCATTTGATATACGGTATGAAATATTTTTTATACTGCTTTTTCCGTAACCGTCTAAAGTCAGTTTTTTCTTTTTATCTTTGGAGATAGAAACCTTACTATTTGTTTTTACCGAATGCATTATGGCACTGTCTATGGATTTACGCTCCGCATCCGTAAGTGATTCATAAGTTCCTCCTGTAAGTGGTATACCGTTTCCCTGACCGGATAGTTTTTCCACCGAGGTCTCTATACCTGTCATCACATAACCTGATGATGTTTTTTTGTATATGACCTTTTTTTCGTCCGTATACTTAATATCTATGCTAAGGTTAATATCTTTTAGATCACCGTCTTTTGTGTGTATGGTTACTATAGTATTCGTAGTATCTGAAAGCGCCTTAGCCCTATCAAGGTAAGTTTGAGGTATGCTGATCCTTGAATTTCCCACTTCACTGTTGGGATAATAGATATCTGCCTCGGCTGTTTGAATACCTCCCCTGCTTGTGGTAACAGTCTTAATAGAGGCTCCTCCTTCGGTATAGGATCGTTTTGTAACGGACAAGCCGCTTTGCGTCGTTATAGTGGTTATCACTACACCGCTGAAATAAGTCCCATTTATCGTAGTACCGTTTGATGAAGTCTCATTTACCGTTGTGTTTGTGTTCTCTGTGGTCGCTGCAGTTTCAGATGTGATCGTAAGTGTGCCGTTTTCAAAGGTTATATCATAATTATTGTTACTGTATGACCCTGTGATCTGGTAATCCCCCGGTGCTGAAAAAATTGTTGCAGCACATGAAAGCGATATCTGAAGAGAATTCATTGTATCTATAGGTGAAATACTTCCGCTTATAATATGGTA
>JAILKW010000324.1 GCA_024693455.1 Lachnospiraceae bacterium | reverse complement strand
TGTTTTACCATGGCAAGTCCCAGACCATTTCCTTTTACTGAGTGTGAGGTGTCGCCCTGATAAAATTTTTCAAATATATGTTTTAAGGTTTCTTCATCCATACCGCAGCCGCTGTCAGAAAATTCTATGATCGTTTCATTTTGATCCCGGTTAAGATCGATCTTTTTTTCATAGAGGACATCATATGCATCCATGGCATTGGTACAGCCTATGGCATTATAGTTGTTTAAACTAAGATGTCTGCATACAGACAGGTTAAGATCCTGATTATCTTCAAGTAATAATATAGATATCATATTGACTCCTTAAATTTGCTTATTTGAAAAAATTATACCTCATAAGCTTTTGTTAATACAATCGTTATGTGTTTGATGTTGGAGAACAAGTGTTGTATAAATAATAAAACATACGCAGTTTACGGAAACTGCGTATGTCACTATCAATGTATCATAACTTTTGGAGGGTATTTGTCTGATATACTGATTTATTTTGAATATGTAAGGTCAACCTTTACTCCGTCACCATCTTCAACAAAATGTAAGAACTGCATGTGGTTATCGGCATCTTTTGTACCGTCTTCAGCTGTGGTTACAGTCCAGTAATGGATAGCAGCCCAGTCCTCGGAAACAAGGATGTTATTGATACGTACCTTCTTGGTGTTTTTGATCTGATTTTTCATTTCCTTCTTATAATCATCCATGGAAATGTCTTCACTAAGATAGTTAATGGAAGCGTCGTCAGTAAAGAATTCCTTTGTCCACTTATCCCATGCCTTTTCTCCGCTGTTCCACTGCTCAAAATCATTAAGAATGGCAGCCTTCATTTTCTCGCCGAGCTCTGTATTAATGGTTGTGGGGTAAACTACGGGGTATTTTTCTTCCAGGTTATCTGTATCTTTAAGCTCAGTGTTCATAAGCTCTTCCATGAACGCGTTCTGTGCAGCCTGTTCTTCTTCGGTTTGGAACTGCATTGTTCCGGCATAGCTTTCATTTTTAACTCCGCCCCAGCCTTCGTCAACCTTGGCACCTAATTCACCGTAATCGCCGAATTTTGCAAACTCCATAGTAGTACCGGGATGTTCTTCACCTGTTTCGCGGTCAATATTTACGATATCATACTGAATTGCCATCCAATCATCAACAAGAACCATGTTTTTAAATTCACCCATACGGATATCGAGTTTCTTTAAAGAAATATCCATAGCCTGCTGGTATTCTTTAAGGGTAAGTTTTACACCGTTTACATTATAAATTGAGTCATCATGATAAAGAACCTCGCCCCAATGCTCCCAGGCATCATAGCCCATGTTCCATCTGTTAAATCCGTTAAGCATACGATTTTGGATCTTCTTTGAAAGATCTGTTTCTGCGGGAGTCTGGTGCTCAATAGGGAATGATTTAAGAAGCTCCTCGGTGGGTACATTATACTGCGGATCAAGTTCAATAACATAATCGGGTGAATCGGGATCCGTTACATTTGCTGCGGCTTCTGTAGAAGCATCGGCGGATTCTGTACTTTCCTGTTCAGTTGTTTCTTCTGCAGCCTGCTCGGTAGTTGCAGTAGTATCGGTGTTTTCACTTGACGCTCCGCATCCGGCGATCCCAACAGTTAAAGCAAAAAGTGTTGCAAGAATGATAGCTCTTTTTTTCATGATTTTACCTCTTCTTTCTTAATTTATGTGTATGTGTTTTTATACTCGTTTGTTTTATGATCGGATCAGGTAGTTAGTTATTGTCAGTACAACAGGCGAGTATTTTTTTCGGGCTTTTTTCACCAGAGTGTGATACATGGGATAAGCTCCTGCCAACAATATGATTCCGAAGCAGAAAAAAAGTATTCCGGATAGAAAAGCGTTTGTAAGAATTGTCAGGAAGTTATAACCGGTTACAAGTAATAAGATGCCGATCATCCCTTCGATAATTGAAATTCGAAGTGCCTTTCTTTTTATTTCTTCATCCAGATTTACAAGCCTTGAAAATAATTCGTTTTCGGTTGAAGATTGGGGAGAGTTTTTGGCTTCTGAATAATTGAACTCAATCTGT
>JAILKW010000305.1 GCA_024693455.1 Lachnospiraceae bacterium | reverse complement strand
GCTGCCCATGAAGTATTTGAAATGGGATAATTAATAACTTCTGCAGCTTCTCCGTAATAAGAATCGATTGCCACATCCCTGTATACAGAGAAGATGGTTGCAAATGCACGGCGAAGATTCTTGGACTCATCAGAACCTGCCTTACCGTCTACTGAAAGGTTGTTTGCATTGATTCCTATATAACCGTATCCGAGGAAGTCAACGGTTTTTGTCATTATCTTATCTCCGCTTACTTCACCGTTTGAATTTGCTGAAGCGATAGCGTCTGCAGTATCCTTTGAGAAAGAAGGATCTGTAACATCGATCTCTCCGTTGATTACTCCGTTAAGTTTATCTACATCCTGAACTTCACGGAAGTTAAGATATTTGATCTTGGGAGCTCCAAGGAAATAATCCGGATTTGCTTCAAAGTTAACTACACCGTTTTCATATTTTTTAAATACGTAAGGTCCTGCTCCGAGAGGCTCCGTTGTCTTGGCACGAACGCTTGAAAGATCTCCCTTCTCAAAACCAAACATGTTCTTATCATAATCATAAAGATCTTTGCTTCCGTAATAATGAAGAGGCGCGATCTCTACAGCGAGCTGATAAATAAGAGTAGCATCTACCTTTGTTGCTACAATTCTGAGTGTATTGTCACCGGTCTTTTGAATTCCCTTAATTGACTTTGCGGATTTGCCTGTCTTAACGCCGACCTGATAATCAGCAAATCCTTCCATAAGGTCTGAGAAAGGTGTTCCGCCCGGAGCAACCTCTGTTGATGAAAGAGAGCTTATATCTCCCTCATACTGCTTCATCATTGCTTCGAAGCCCTCATAAGCAGAAGCCTTCTTGTCTACAGAAAAGCCCCATGCTCCAAGTGCTCCGGAAATATCATCAGCCTTCTTTGTGATTCCGTTATCAACACAATACTGTGCAATAGCACCCACAAAATCTTCTGCCGCCTTTTTATATGCGGGCCAGAATGCCTTCTGCTCTTCCTCTGTCCAAAGAGAAAAGTCTGTGTTGTCCTCTCCCGCATCATAGATAAGTTTGAAAAGATTACTCATACCGCTTCTGTAATCCTCCATACCTTCAATGGGCTGAGAGAAAAGTGTTGCTGATCCGTCATAAGTCGGATCGCATCTTACATACATTGAAAAAATAACATCATCTATTGTAACAGGCTCTCCGTCTGAGAACTTGATACCGTCTTTAAGTGTAAAATCGTAGAATACCGTTCCGTCTTCGTTCTCTGTTACCACACAATCAGCAGGTCCGTTATAGGTATAATCTGTTCCGTTGTACGCACGAGTCTCTCCCTCGATACCCTTATATACAACAGCTCCCTCACGGTCGGTTGTAAGCAGTGTGATGTTGGTCATTGTCTGAACATCCTGATCATAAGCCGTCTCGCAAAAGAAAGGTGAAAACTTTGCGTTGAAGGGTGAATATCCAACAACAAGCGGAGTATCAGATGATCCGCCTTCCTCCTTACTTGTCTCCTCCGTGGCAGCACTGTCACCACTCTTGTCAGCTGTACTTCCACCGCAGGCTGCAAGTCCGAGAGCCATTGTTCCTGCAAGAAGTAACGCCAAAACCTTCTTTTTCATAAATATGTCTCCTTTCATTTTCTAGTATAAGTCTTTGACTCATACCATATATATACCTCATGTCTTTGACATGTAAGTACCTATTCCAAAAAGCGATATCTGTCTTCCATCCCTGCCGTATCCCGTGAAAACATCACTCCGCAGGCGACTGAACTGATCATTGTCAAAAGATATAATATGCTCCCCGGCATAACCCAGACAAAGCTTTTCATAATAATAAGGATCGGTATAGCCATACACCCAAGACCGCTTACGATAACTGCAAATTGTCCGTACATCGAAAAACGTCCGGCAGTTTCTTCGAATACATATTTTCGTATCTTATCACCTGCCGCAAAAAATCTGACTGTCTTATACCACATTAAAATATAGATCACAAAAGCGATCGCAAAGGGTATTATAAGAAGCGGAACCCCATCCATCCCCGAATTCGGTAAAAATCCGCAGATCAAAAACAGTATTACCGGAACTGTAAGATATGCAAAAAGAGTAGTCCGATATTTGACCAAACTTTTTTCATCTTCAGCCCATACATAATATCCGCCCTGATAAGTGTAATGCAGCTCACTCTCATCCAATTTAATATCTTCGAGGCGATCTTTTTTCTTCATTATTCTATACCGCTAAGATCAAAGGATGATAAAAATTCATCTGCTTTTTTACAAACATTCTTAAAATTCTCCGGATCCATGGGACTGGCAAGTCCTGCCTTATTCAGCATATTAAGTACAGTATCGGATCCACCCTGTGTGGTATACTCCATGTACTTTTTCCATGCTTTATCCTTATCCTCACGGATCATTGCCCAAAACTCAAGTGAAACCGTCTGTGCAAGACAATAATCAATATAATAGAACGGATTTGAATATATATGGGACTGTCTCTGCCATGCGCAGCCCTCGGAATAAAAAGGTATCTCTCCGTCAAGCTTAACCCAGGGCATATAGATTCCCGTAAGTTTTCTCCACTCATTGTCCCTTTCGGCCGGTGTCATATCCGGTTTTTCATATACAATGTGCTGGAAATGATCCACCATTGTTCCATAGGGAATAAATAACAGGGCTGAAGCAAGATGTGAGTATAAATACTTGTCCGTATCATCACCAAAAAACTCTTTTGCCCAGGGCCATGCAAAAAATTCCATGGACATGGAATGAATTTCCGCTCCGTCAAGAGTGGGACAGATAGTGCTGCAGGGCACTCTGTCTTCATTTAAATAATCTTCGAACGCATGACCCGCCTCATGAGTAACGACCTCTACGTCTCCCTGCGTTCCGTTAAAGTTTGCGAAGATAAAAGGAACCTTATATTCGTATAAGCCTTCCTGGTATCCTCCTCCTTCTTTTCCCTTTTTGGAAAGGACATCCATGAGCTCATTTTCACGCATCATTCTGAAAAACTTACTCGTTTCGGGAGAAAGCTCATCATAAAACTTCTGACCCGCATCCAAAATATCATCCGCACTGCCTGACGGTCTGGGATTCCCGGATCTGAATTCAAGAGCCATATCCGAATATGAAAGAGGATATTCAAAACCAAGCCTCTTTGCCTGTGCTTTTCTTAATTTGTCTGCAACCGGGACAAGATACTCCCTTACATTTGCACGGAATTTCTCCACATCCTCTTTATTAAACCAATTGCGAAGCATCCTGCAATATCCAAGTCCGGTGTAACCGCCAAAGCCGAGTGTATTTCCCATCTTATCCCTAAGATGAGTAAGCTCATCATAAATGCTGTCAAGCTCATCTTTATTGTCTTTATACCATTTTCCCTCGGTCATCCACGCATCGTGTCTTATCTTATCGTCCTCGGACGTCTTAAAGGGTGTAAGCTGTGAGAGAGTATAAACCTCTCCTTCAAAAGGTATCTGAGCCGAAGCAATAAGTTTTTCATACTTACTTACCAGCTTAGCCTCTTTTTGCATATCCGAAATGATCTCGGGAGAAAATGCTTTTTTCTCAAGTTCGGCATTGATAAAGATAATTTCTCCGTATTTTTCGGAAAGTTCCTTTTTAAAAGGACTCTCAAGCAATGCTTCCTTCCAGAGTGTCTCGTATTCTGCAGCAACGGGTGCTGTTTCATTCCAATAATCAACCTCTGCATCATAGTACTCGTCGTTGGTATTTATCCCGTGACGAATATATGCGAGTGCAGTAGTTGTGTAGATATGTCTTTGAAAAACATCATATTCCTCAAAAACCCGGCATGCGCCTTCAAAGTCTCCCGCTGTTTTAAACCTTTCTATAAAACTTTTGGACTTTGAGATAATATCCTCAGCCTCAATTCTCTCATAAGGCATCTCACTAAACTTCATAGTCATCTCCTAAAATTTAAAAACACAAAGATCAGCCTCGTTTGCTCCGGGGCTTATTGTCAAGACTCGCTCGCGAGTCTTGCGCGCCGGATTCGGGTCTGCTTCAGCAGACAAATTCATGTCCGAATCCGTGCGCATCCTCGCGGAGCGTTTAACTCAGTCGGAGCTTGTACCCCGACTGAGTATAGTTTGTCATAA
>JAILKW010000304.1 GCA_024693455.1 Lachnospiraceae bacterium | reverse complement strand
ATCCATCCTATTTCCGGAATACTTCCCATGGTTATAGGGGCGAGAAACAGTGGAATAAAAAAATGTGTACTTCCGGCAAAAAACGTTCGGGAAGCCGAACTGGTACCGGATATGGAGATAATAGGAGTCAGGGATTTAACGGATACTATAGAATATTTTTCCGCAGGAAAATGCCCTGAGAGGGAGAAAGATATAATAGTAAACGTAAATACAGAAGATTATCCGGATTTTGCATCTATAAATGGTCAGGTTTTTCTTAAAAGAGCCTGTGAGGTTGCAGCGGCCGGGATGCATAATATTTTGATGATAGGACCACCGGGGGCAGGAAAGAGTCTTGCAGCAAAGTGTATTCCGGGTATTCTTCCTCCCATGACTAAGGACGAAATGCTTGAAGTTTCCAAGATTTACAGTGTATGCGGCCTTTTGGAAGGACATAACAGTCTTGTGGAAAAAAGACCGTTCAGAACTCCTCATCACACCGTTTCCACAAACGGTTTTACCGGAGGAGGAAGTGTTCCCAAGCCGGGAGAGATCTCGCTGGCGCATAAGGGAGTTCTTTTTCTCGATGAGTTTCCGGAGTTTAAAAGAGAAACCATAGAAGTCATGAGGCAGCCGCTCGAGGATAAAAAGATACATATAGTAAGGGTTAACGGGGAATATACCTTTCCTGCTGATTTCATGCTTGTTGCTGCAATGAACCCATGCAAATGCGGATTATTCCCAAATGTTAAATGCAGATGTACGGAACGGGAAATATCCATGTATCTTGGGAAGATTTCCCAACCGCTTCTCGACAGGATCGATATCTGTGTTGAGGCTAAACAGATCAGTTTTAAGGAACTGACAGGTCACAGTGAAAATGAAAGTTCGGTGTCTATAAGAAAAAGAGTTGAAAAAGCTCATCTTTTGCAAAAAGAAAGATTTAAAGAAGAAGGATTTTTACATAACAGTCAAATTCCCGGAGAGAGTATCGAAAAATATTGTTTAACGGATGATCCGGAGAAGGAATACCTTAGAAAGATTTATGAAGATAACGATATGAGTGCGAGGACCTTTCATAAATTGCTTCGGGTAGCAAGAACAATAGCAGACCTTGGAGAATCGGAAACAATTAAGAAGGAACATATATTTGAGGCACTTCAATATAAGAGCATAGACAAAAAATACTGGAATAAAAGGAGTGAATATGAATTTAATTTATGACTATTATCTTGCCTCGTCATATTTGCTTTCAAATAAAACGAGAATAAAATTGCTGGGTGCTTTTAAAAGTTCAAAAGCCGTTTATGATGCTGATGAAAGTGAATTGTTAAAACTGGATTTTTTAAAACCCGAGGCAATTTCTTTCCTTTTGGAAAATAAAGACATGAGAAAACTGAAGGCAGATATTTCTTATATGAAGGATAAAGAAATAGGGCTTGTGACAATAGCGGATGAAAAATATCCTTCTCTTTTAAAAAATATATATGATCCCCCGTTTGCGCTTTTTTATAAAGGAAATTTTCCGACAAATGATGATAGATCAGTAGCCGTGGTGGGTGCAAGGAGATGCTCGGCATACGGTGAACTTATGGCCAGAGATATAGGTCATGCTCTTGCAAAGGCAGGCTTTTGTGTTGTAAGCGGAATGGCAAAAGGAGTAGACGGCTATTCACATGACGGAGCGCTTGTAGGGAAGGGAAGAACATATGCTGTTTTGGGATGCGGAGTTGATATCTGTTATCCCGGACAAAATAAACTATTATATGAAGGAATACAAAAAAACGGTGCTGTGATATCGGAATATCTTCCCGGAACAAATCCGCTTCCGGCAAATTTTCCGAGGAGGAACAGAATAATAAGCGGGATGTCAAAGGCTGTAATCGTAATTGAAGCAAAAGAAAAAAGCGGTTCTTTAATTACGGCGGATATGGCACTTGAACAGGGGAGAGATGTATATGCTCTGCCGGGCAGAGTTACGGATGATCTAAGTGCCGGATGCAACAGACTTATTGAACAGGGAGCCGGCATAATACGCTCGGTTGAAAGTCTGATAGCCGAACTTACCGAGGGAGAGGAAATAAATAAAATTATGAGCGTAGGATCAAACAGTAATGAAATTAAACTTGAAAAAGAAGAAAAGAAGGTGTATAGTTGTTTCGATTTTTATGCAAAAAGCATAGACAGCGTTCAGGCAGAAACAGGAATGGATCTTTTGCTTTTGCTGTCAGTGATAATGAACCTTTGTAAAAAGGGACTTATAAAAGAGACATTTAAGAATGAATACATAAGGCTGTTATAGGCTTTATATTCCCCTGATATGGGAGATGAAAGGAAATTAACGTGGCAAAGAATCTTGTGATAGTTGAGTCTCCGACCAAGGTTAAGACTATAAAAAAATTTCTCGGTAAAAACTATGAGGTTGTAGCCTCAAACGGACATGTGAGGGATCTTCCCAAGAGCCAGATGGGTATCAATGTAGAGGATGATTTTGAACCGAGATATATAACTATAAGGGGAAAGGGGGAATTGCTTTCTGCGCTTCGTAAAGAAGTAAAAAAAGCAGACAAGATCTATCTCGCAACCGACCCCGACCGTGAAGGAGAAGCAATTTCATGGCATCTTGTTTCGGCACTTAAACTCGAGGATAAGGATTATTCACGTGTTACATTTAACGAGATCACAAAAAACGCAGTTAAGAATTCTTTTAAAGAGCCGCGTGATATAGATATGAAGCTTGTTGATGCGCAGCAGGCAAGGCGTGTACTTGACAGACTTGTGGGTTATAAGATATCACCCCTGTTATGGGCAAAAGTAAAAAGAGGACTTTCTGCGGGAAGAGTTCAGTCGGTCACACTTCGTATGATCTGCGACAGGGAAGATGCAATAAATGCATTTATCCCCGAGGAGTATTTTACATTGGATGCTAAGGTTTCCAAGAAGAGCCTTGGATCTGTGGTTGCCCATTATTACGGGACCAAGTCCGAAAAGAAGGATATTAGGGGTAAGGAGACTTTGGATTCCATAATGAAGGATCTTAGCTCCGGTGACTTTAATGTAGACAGTATAAAGAAAACAAAAAGAGACAGGAAAAGTCCGCTTCCTTTTACAACTTCAACTATGCAGCAGGAGGCTTCGAAGGGGCTGAATTTTGCTATCAGCAAAACGATGAGGATAGCGCAGCAGTTATACGAGGGAGTTGACATAAAAGGAATGGGAACCGTGGGTCTTATCACTTACCTTCGTACGGATTCCGTGAGAATTTCTGATGAGGCCAAGGCAGCCTGCACAGAGTTTATAAAAGAACATTACGGAAACGAGTATCTTTTGGAAGATCAGAAGGCTTCCAAAGGAGGAAAAAAGGTTCAGGATGCACATGAGGCAATAAGACCGGCAAATGTTAATCTTATTCCTTCCGATATTAAAGAATCACTTTCAAGAGATCAGTTCAGACTGTATCAGCTTATATGGAAAAGATTTGTGGCAAGTCAAATGAAAAATGCCACTGCGGAAACGACTACGGTCAGACTTTCTTCAAAGGATCATGTTTTTACGACTTCATCCACAAGAGAGACCTTTGACGGATTCAGACTTGTTTACATAGGAGCTGATGAAGAAAAAGAAGAAAAAAACAGCATGCTTTATAAACTTTCGGAGGGGGATAAGCTCAATCTCGACGAACTTATAGATAAGCAGCATTTTACCCAGCCTCCGGCTCATTTTACCGAAGCTTCTTTAGTGCATGCTCTGGAAGAACAGGGTATAGGTCGTCCGAGTACGTACTCGCCTACCATAACTATCCTTTTAAAAAGAAGATATATAACCAAAGAAGGAAGAAATCTTTTTGTTACCGAGCTTGGGGAAGTGGTAAACAATATAATGAAGGAATCCTTCCCGGTTATAGTTGATGAGAAATTTACTGCAAATATGGAAGGTCTTCTCGACGGAGTGGAAGAAGGTACCGTTGAATGGAAATCCATTGTCAGAAACTTTTATCCCGATCTTGAAGAATCTGTGGAAAAAGCAGAAAAAGAGCTTGAAAAGGTTAATGTGGGAGACGAAGAAACCGATATAGAATGTGAGATGTGCGGTCGCAAGATGGTGATCAAATACGGTCCTCACGGAAAATTTCTTGCATGCCCCGGTTTCCCGGAATGCAGAAATACCAAGCCATATCTTGAAAAGATAGGAGTTTTATGCCCCAAGTGCAATAAGGATATTGTGCTTCGGAAGACAAAAAAAGGACGCAGATTTTATGGCTGCGAGGATTATCCTACCTGTGATTTTATGAGCTGGGCAAAACCGGTTGCAAAAAAATGTCCGGATTGCGGAAGTTTTATGGTAGAAAGAGGAGCACATCTTGTTTGTTCGAACGAGACCTGCGGTTATAAAGAGAAAAAAGTAAATTAAATTGATAAATCTTTACGGCTTATTTGTTTTGTGATATTATTTTTTTAATTAAATATTCATGGAAGATGAATTTAAAGGGACTTATACTTTGTATAGGTCCTTTTTTGGGGTTTTAATAAGCTTGTTTTATTGCAAAAACAGCTGTTTTATAAGGCTATGCAATGCGCCGGGCACACAAATTATAGTACGCATTTAAGATTAAAAACACAATATAATGTAAAAAAGACTTGTCTTTTTTCGTAGAATCCATATAATTATATTCTGAAGGGAGGATGCCATATGATAATGTCGGATGCATTCAGTTATGTTAATGTTTTGGATAAGGCGGCCGATGCCAGCTGGAACAGACAGACTGTTATATCTAACAACATAGCAAATGAAGATACACCTTTTTATAAGAGGAAGGATGTAAACTTCAAAGACGTGCTGGAGGATGAGATCACGAGGATCAAATACGAAGGCAGTCTTGACAGCGCGGTAAAGGAGATGGATTACTCTGATATCGAAGCACCCGTATATGTTGATGCACCCAATTTTTCTTATCGTATTGACCAAAACAACGTAGATGTTGATACCGAAAATGTTGAGCTCGCGAGTGAGCAGCTTAATTATCAGATATTAACAACAGCAATTAAAGATGAATTTACAAGATTCTCAACAGTTACAAGGTCATAAGTACGAAATCAGACAGATAAGATAAGGAGGTTATTATGGCACTTTTTCAAGCGTTTAATATTGCGGCTACCGGAATGACCGCACAGCGGTTCAGAATGGATGTTATTGCCGAAAATATTGCAAATGTAAATACAACACATGGTGAGGACGGCGCAGGACCCTATAGGAGAAAGATCGTTACTTTCCAGGAAAAGCAGCTTAATCCTGTTACCTTTTCCCAGGCGCTCGATCAGGTGGATCGTTATAAGAGTGCATATAAAGGTAACGGCGTAAGAGTTCTCAGAGTTGATGAGGACGAGGAGACTGATTTTATCATGGATTATGATCCTTCGCATCCGGATGCGGACGAGAACGGTTATGTTTCATATCCCAATGTTAATACGGTTACCGAGATGACAAATCTTATAGATGCGACCCGTTCATATCAGGCTAATGTTACCGCCTTCGGATCTCTTAAGGCTATGACACAAAGTGCCATAAGTATCAGCGGAAGTTAACGATAGGAGGTAGGATATGGATATAACACCTGTCAGCGGTCTTGAATCTTTAAATTCACTTTATAAGACCGTTCCGCAAAAACCGGGAATTGACCCGGAACAGGGACCGCCCAAGAAGGATTTCGGAACTGTTTTTGATGCAGCGGTAAATCTTGTTGATGAAACAAATACTTTGCAGAACAAAGCTTCTGCGGAATCCATTAAATTTTCGCTTGGACTGTCTGATAACGCACATGATGTTATGATTGCCTCACAGAAGGCAAGCATAGCACTTCAATATACCAATGCGATACGAACTACATTTATGCAGTCGTATCAGACTATAATGAACATGCAAATTTAATCTGTTTTAACTAATTTTATGAGAGGAAAAACCAATGCCGGAATTTCTGCAAAACATCATTAATAAAATAGTGGAGTGGTGGAAAAGCCTAAGCATGCGTCAGCGTATATTCATAATAAGCGGCGTGGCTGTTTTTGTGATCACTATAGGTATTCTTATCTTTGTGTTCACAAGACCCGAGAAATATGAATTATACAAAGCGGAGGATGCTGTAGAGGCAGCTTCGGTCAAGGAAATCCTTGACGGGGAAGATATCTGGTATGAGCAGTCGGCTGACGGTCTTACTTTTACGATACATGAGGAGGACAGACCGGAGGCAACCATCCTTTTGGGCTCAAACGGTGTGACCGTGAAAGGTTATACCTTCAAGGATTATCTTGAGGGCAACAGCTTTTCTACTACGGAATCGGACAAAACGAAAAAATGGCAGGTTTACCTGCAATCAAAACTCGAGCAGGATCTTGCAACACTTTCAAATGTCGAAAGTGCCCAGGTAAGCTTTAACATTCCAAAAGATGACGGTACGCTTCAGTCAAGTAAGAAGGAGGCTTCTGCGAGTGTTATTCTTGAGCTTTCGGATACCATGTCCAAGGAACAGGCCATGGGTATCGCAAAGCTTATAGCAACAAGTCTCGGTAATGAGACTACGGAAAATATTACGATCATCGATACGCTTAACAATATGCTGTTTTCCGGTGGAGAAGAACTTACAGCAACTGATATAGCCACCAATAATCTAAAGGTAAAACGTGAAGCCGAGGAAATTACGGCTGAAAAAGTAAAACAGATTCTTTCGGATAACGGAACGGGTAAACCATTATATGATAATGTTCAGATCTCCGCGGAGCTTTCTCTTGATTTTTCGGAGAAGACAGTTGATGACTATCATTATTACGTTGATGAAGGTATGTCCCAGGGTTATCTCGATAGCAGAAGTGAGAAATCCGCATCATCGGAAAACGGGGTTGCGGGAGTGCCCGGTACGGATTCCAATGATGACACAACATATGTTCTTCAGGATGGAGAAAACGGAAGCAGCCAGTCAAATGAGGTAATAGAGGATTATCTGCCGAGTGAAACGATCACACATACTGAAAACTCCAACGGAACAACGGAGTATGATGTTTCACATATTACAGTGGTTGCCTACAACAATGTTTTATATGATGAAGATCAGATGAAGGCTGCGGGCCAGCTTGAAGGTACTACCTTTGCTGAGTTTGTTGCAAATAATTCAGCCATAGTTCAAACTGAGGTAGGTGAAGATCTCGTAACAGCCATTTCCAATGCGACCGGTATACCGGTTGCGAATGTTTCGGTACTTGCATATGACTCGCCGCAGTTTAGGTATTCATCAGGTGGCAGAGATTGGACCGATTGGCTGGAGATCGTACTTGCGGTACTTATATTCTTACTCCTTGGTGTGGTTGCCTTCCTTTCATTCAGAAAGGAGAAGCAGGAGGAAGAAGTCGAAGAGGTTTCTGTGGAAGCCCTTCTTGAAGAGCAGGAAGAGTCTGAGCTTGAAGATATTGGATACACAGATAAGTCCGAAGCCAGAATTCTTATCGAAAAATTTGTTGATGAAAGGCCTGAGGCGGTTGCATCATTGCTCCGCAACTGGTTGAACGAGGATTGGGGAGAATAAACCATGGATGAGGCTAATACAGCGCAAGTCGGTAATGCGACTGAAAATATGAGTGGGGTCCAAAAGGCTGCTGTATTGCTTATTACTTTAGGACCGGAGAAATCCGCTGATATTTTTAAACACCTTAAAGAAGATGAGATAGAGGAACTCACTCTGGAGATCGCAAACACACGGTCTATAACACCGCAGGTGAAAGAGGATGTTCTTAACGAATTTTATCAGGTTTGCCTTGCCCAGCAGTATATTGCCGAGGGTGGTATCGGTTATGCCAAGGAACTTTTGGAGACAGCGCTCGGAAACGAAAGGGCACAGGAGGTTATTACAAAGCTTACTGCTTCGCTTCAGGTTCGACCTTTTGAGTTTATCAGAAAAACAGAGCCTGCTCAGGTGCTTAACTTTATTCAGGACGAGCACCCTCAGACAATAGCAATGATACTTTCATATCTTCCTGCCGCACAGGCTTCCCTTATCCTGGGGGCACTTGTACCGGAAAAACAGGCAGATGTTGCAAAACGTATAGCAATGATGGACAGAACTTCTCCCGAAGTTATCAAGGAGGTTGAGCGAGTGCTTGAACGTAAGCTTTCTTCACTTATCAATCAGGATTACACCATTGCAGGTGGTGTTGATGCTACGGTTGCTATTCTTAATGCGGTTGACAGAGGTACTGAAAAACGTATCATGGAAACTCTCGAGATCGAAGAACCGGAACTTGCCGAAGAGATCAGAAAGAAGATGTTCGTGTTCGAGGATATTCTTCTTCTCGACGATCGTTCTATACAGAGAGTGCTCAGAGATGTGGAGAACTCGGATCTCGGCGTTGCGCTTAAGGGTGCCAATGAGGATGTTCAGAATGTTATCTTCAAGAACCTTTCTTCACGTCTTGCATCCATGATCAAAGAAGATATGGAGTTTATGGGTCCTGTACGAATGAAGGACGTGGAAGAAGCTCAGCAGAAGATCGTTGGTGTTATAAGAAAACTCGAGGATGCATCAGAAATTGTTATTTCCAGAGGTGGAGGTGACGATCTGGTTGTATAGTATATTTAAAGGGCAGACGGTCAAAGAAGAAAAACGTGTTATTGATTCCAATGACAGGGTTTTTGCCAGGATAGAAGAATACGAGGAGAAGCTTAGAGAAAAAAAACAGCAAAGACGCGAAGATCTTCTCATGGAATTTCTGGATTCTTTAGAACCCGATGAAGAAGGAAATTATTATCTCCCAAGAAATGAATACGGGGAATTTGATGTTCCTGTTGATGATGACGGTGAGCCTCTTGTTAATTATAATGAAAGCGGTATGCTTATCGCAGAAGGCGAGGAAGAAGAGGCTGCTGAGGAAGAAGCAGAAGATATCGAAGGAGAAGAAGAGGAAATTGCAGAGGAAGAGCCGGAAGAGGATCCTCGTATTGCTGCAAGAGAAGAAGCCGAGTTCATGGTAGCCAATGCCAGACTTGAAGCTGAAGAGATAATTTCGGAGGCACATGGTCAGGCAGATGCTCTTAAACAAAATGCCAGAGAAGAGGGACGACAGGAGGGCTTTCTTCAAGGACAGGCACAGGCGACAGCCGAACTTGAGGAACATAAGTCTGCATTAAATGAGGAAGCTGCACAGTTAAAGGCTGATTATGATAACAGACTGGCTTCAATGGAACGTGATGTTGTTGGGCTGATATCGGACATTATGAAAGAGGTCTTTCTTATTGAATATTCCGATCACAGGGATATAACTCTTCACCTCATAGAAAATGCCGTGATGGGAGCTCAGGGAAGCAGAGATTTTCTTATCAGGGTTAATGAAGCAAATTGTGATTTTTTGCTTGAACATAAGGATGAGATTCAGGAAAAGGTCGGTGAGGGAGCGAATATTGAATTCATAAGAGATCCCCTCATGGAAGATACTAAATGCCTTATTGAGACAGATGGGGGAGTGTTCGATTGTGGAATGGATACTCAGATCAATAATCTGATAAAGGAAATAAAGGCACTCAGTGTTATTTAAATTTTGTTTTGATATTTAAAGGCTTTGTGCTGTGGCGCAAGGTCTTTTTATGTAGTAAAGGCGGTAGGTTATGGCCCTCGACAGGGAAAAGTATTTATCAGTACTTAACAATATCCATTATGATCACCTGGGTAAGATCACAAAGGTTGTAGGTATCACTCTGGAGTCTTTGGGCCCCGAGGCCAAACTCGGCGATCTTTGTGAGATAATGGTAGACGAAGAAAATACCGTTAGGGCAGAAGTTGTTGGATTTGTTGGGAAAAAGCTTCTTCTTATGCCTTTTGAAAATGCAGAGGGAATTGCGGTCGGTACACTTGTTATAAATACTGGACATCCGCTTACGGTTGCTGTTGGCAACTGTCTTTTGGGACATACCACAGACGGAATAGGCAGACCTACGGATACTGATGAACCATTACCTTATGAGGCTGTATACCCGGTTGAAAACACACCGCCCGATCCTATGGACAGAGAGATAATTAGTGAAGTTTTACCGCTGGGAGTAAAGGCGGTTGACGGGCTTATTACTGTGGGAAAGGGTCAGCGTATCGGAATCTTTGCAGGCTCCGGTGTAGGTAAATCAACGCTGATGGGTATGTTTGCGAGAAATACCCAGGCTGAGGTCAACGTTATAGCACTTATAGGAGAGCGTGGGCGTGAGGTAAGGGAGTTCGTTGAAAGAGATCTTGGCCCTGAGGGAATGGCAAGATCGGTTGTTGTGATAGCCACATCCGACATGCCTCCGCTTATCAGAAACAAGGCGGCAAAAACAGCTACTGCGATCGCTGAGTTTTTCAGAGATCAAGGCAGAGATGTTCTTCTTATGATGGATAACCTTACCCGATTTTCGATGGCACAAAGAGAGATAGGTCTGGCATCGGGCGAACCTCCGGTTACGAGAGGATATCCGCCCAGTGTTTATTCGGAGATGCCAAGGCTTCTTGAAAGAGCAGGTAATTCCGATAAAGGTTCAATAACGGGATTGTATGCGGTATTGGTTGACGGCGATGATTTTAATGAACCGATAACGGACTGTGCAAGAGGTATTTTGGATGGTCATATTATGTTAAACCGCTCATTGGCCCAGCGCAATCATTATCCGGCTATTGATGTTTTGCAGAGCATTTCCCGTGTTATGAGCGCAATAGCAGACAGACAGCATAAGATTGCGGCAGGACAGATGAAGGCTGTTATGGCAACTTATTCCGAGGCGGAAGATCTGATCAACATAGGGGCTTATAAATCAGGCTCCAATAAGAATATAGATTTCGCTATAAATAAAATTGACGCTGTTAATAATTATTTATGTCAGGCTACAGACGAAAAATTCGTTTTTGAAGAAGAAGTTGCGGCACTTGAAGAGATATTCCCCCAGGCGCCGGCCGGCTGATACCTGATATAGGAAGGCTGTTGATATGGCAAAATTCAAATACAGGATGCAAAACATTCTTGAACTGAAAGAAAAACTCGAATCTCAGCAAAAGATCGCTTTTTCGCTCGCTATGGCTAAGGTAAGAGAAGAAGAGGATAAATTAAGACAGCTTCTTCTCAGAAGAGGTGAGTACGAAAAAAGACTTAAAGAGGCGGAGGAAGGTATTCTTGACCTTAAAGAGATAGCACATCTTAAGACCGCGATCTCAACGATGAAGACTCTTATCAGAGATCAGATGTTTGCGATCAAAAAAGCAAATGAGGCTTTGGAAGCAGAGAGGCGTAAGCTTGATGATCTGATGAAGGACAGAAAAACACATGAAAAGTTGAGGGAAAAAGCCTTTGATGAATTTTTAAAGGAAGTTTCCTATGAAGACATGAAGGTGACGGATGAGTTTACCGGATTTAAATACAGTAAGAGGTAAAGAGGAAAGAACAGATGCCAAAGAAGACGAAAGAGGAAAAAGAAGAAGAAAAACGCCTTAAGAAAGAAAAGAAAGCTGCAGGAGCGGAAGGTGAAAACGGTGAAGAAGAAAAAGGCGGCGGATTGCTTATCTTTTTTGTTGCGTTTCTTATTTTCATAGTTTGGCTGGCAATAGCGGCTCTTCTTATAAAAATGGACGTGGGAGGTTTTGGCTCCACGGTGGCGTATCCGGTGATAAAAGATATTCCGGTTCTTAACATGATACTTCCCGAGGTTGAGGTATATGAGGAAGAGGATGATCCTTACGGCTTTGCATCAATGGCGGAAGCTGTTGACAGAATAAAATATCTTGAAAAAGAACTGGCAAAAGCGAAAAAAAAGAACAAATCGGCCAAAGCCAAGGGTGAAGAATACGTAGCTATTGAGAATGAACTTCAAAAATATAAGCAGGAGGAAGAAAATTTCGAAAAAATTAAACAAAAATTCTATGAAGAGGTTGTGTATTCGGACAAAGCACCCGATATAGAATCATATAAGGAGTATTATGAGAGTATAGAACCTCAGAACGCCGAGAAACTTTATAAGCAGGTAGTAAAGGACCTTCAGGAAGATGCAGAACTTGCGGATTATGTGGCAGCATATTCCTCTATGAAGCCTGATGAAGCTGCAGGTATATTTAACACCATGACCAAGAATTTAAGTCTTGTTGCGAAGATACTTACCAATATGGATAAGGAAGCGAGAAGCAAAATACTTGGAAAGATGGATCCGGAAACAGCGGCTGCGGTCACAAGACTTATGGAACCGTAATATTCCTTTCGAAAATTCAAAAAAAGCCACGGAGGGCGACACCTTTTATGCGGCCGGGAATCGGCACTTTCGCATAATGGGAGAAAGGAGAAAGAATGACAAGTTCTAATGTGTCAAACGTACCTTTTACCCCGGTACAGCCTGTCCGTGAGAAAAAGTCAAATTCTAAAGATCAAAACGAATCCCTTGATTTTTACAATATGATGCAAAGCTCGATCACTAAGGACATGCCTGTGCCCGGCGGTATGGGGAACAAAGCGGGTGCTGCGCCTGAAATAAATGCGGCATCGAAAACCGATTCTTTTGCGGTGGGAGCGCCTGTTAAGTCTGATGCTAAGATGAGCACAGAAAACAAGCCTGTTGCCACTGAAGAAAAACGGGACATGACTGCTTCCAAATCCACCGAGACCGGTAAATCGGACAAAAACACAGTGGTAAATGAAGGTGAAGCGCCAAAAGAAGAGAAGGTGACTGAAGAAGAAAAAGAAGTCATAAATGAAGCACTGTCTGTATTTGGACAGGATGTGATAAATCTTATCACAGAGAATTTAAATGTAAGTGAAGAAGAGATCACTTCTGCTATGGAGGATATGAATCTTACATTTTCCGACCTTACTGTTCCCGGCAAATTCACGGAACTGATATCTCACCTTACGGGAAATGAAGATCCCATGGCAATGCTTACCATGGAAGGCGGGAAAGAACTTCTTGAAGGCTTTAG
>JAILKW010000303.1 GCA_024693455.1 Lachnospiraceae bacterium | reverse complement strand
TAATGTAAATGCGGCAATAAGGCTTTCAAAAAGAACAGATTACTTTCCCAGTGAGATAAAAAGGGAGAGGGCAAGGAACAGGCTTTGCAGGTTAAACGACATACGATTTATAAGAATCCTTTATCCGGGAGCGGAAAGTTTTGGAGATTGTATATGTATAAGGAGAGAGGACAAAACCTGGAAAGCATCAGAATATGCAGTAAATATAGCATTTGAGATTATGAAAAGTAAATAGATTAACTTGTCATCAAATTGACGATAAGTGATTTTGAAGAGGCAGTGATAGATCCAAGAATTTGGTTTTATCACTGCTTTTTTGTTTTGAAAGGAGGAAATCATGGATGAAAGACCGGATGATAAGGAAATATATGAAGTTCTAAAAAGATATGAAGAACTTATGACTTGTTCCCAGAGAGAGATAACATCGTCTTTTTTGCGGTTGGCTGAGATTATAAACGATAAATCAAAAGACGATATGATCAAAGCCATTTCTCTTAGTACATCCGATGAAATGAAGGTACAGGAAGCCGGACAGGTGTTGGATGAGTATCAGTATTTTGTCCGTAAGGAATCAACCGAGTTAAAGCTGTATATCAGAGAGCTTATAAAAAGGCGAGAGAGAATGAATCGCATAATGGCATGTTATCGTGCGCTTCCTGAATGGGAAAGAGAAATTCTGGGAGAGTTTATCAGCAGTGATGATGGAACAACCAATACCTGCAGGGATCTTGAAAAGAAATATTTTAAAGACAGAAGCACTATCCTGCGGGCAAGGAAAAAGGCACTTGAAAAGATTCAGGAAACTTATGAAAGCAAAATAACAACAAAAGATTTTTACAGACAAAGGAGATTTTAAGGAAATGAAAAAGAGGATAATCAGTTTTCTTATGGCCGGAGTATTGCTACTTTCACCATTATCCGCAGTACAGGCAGCGGAACCTGTTGAACTGACAGAAAATACAGATACAGGCATGGGAGAAAACAGTGAAGACAGTATGCGGCAGGAAGAGCAGACTGAGGATGGGGAGACTTTACAGGAAAATACAGAAACTGAGGTAAAGGAAAACGATCCTGAGAATGAAACAGATCAGGATGATAAAGAGGAAGCGGAGGAAGAAGATCTTGCGGAGTCAGATGAAAAAGATGATGAGAGCGTAGAACTTGCAGAACCCGGAGCTGAAGCAGATGACATGGCCGAGGAAAAACTTGAATACTTTAAAGAGAATGTAAGAAGTTCACTTTCACGGGTGACGAAATTAGAACCGGCAAATATTATCTGGGTAAAACAGACTCTTGTAGATGGGAGTACATTTAAGGGAACTAATTTTGGGCAGCTCTATGCAAACTTGGAGAGTGCCATGAGTCTTATTGCCATGTATGATGACGCAATGTACATCTATAACACGGATGATGAGAGCAAATACTACATAGCAAAGATAGATACCATGCAGGAAGACATGGAATCTGAAGTAACAGACATTCTGTTTGCAAGAAACAATCTTAACGGAGAAACGCTGTCCGGATGCATTTATGATACATCGAATGGTTTATGTTATATCCCTAAGAAATATTTTGTGGAGAAAAAAACGGAGTGGGAGATCCTGGGAGTGCAGGTGCAACTTCTTCAGAAATGTACTACTCCTACGCCGACAACCACAGTGGATGTTGCAGTCCATAATGAAAATATAAATGAAGCAATAGCGGGAAGTACGGAGATTGAAACAGACGCTCTTGATATAGAAACCAGGATTCCCGTGGCAATGGATGAAGATGCAAGAAAAACTGTTAAAGAAGATGATATTACAGTGCTTATAAATGGTGAAGAAAGCGATACAGAAGCTTATGAATATTCAAAGGAGACAGGGGAAGTTGTAATTCCTACATCTCCTACTAACCTTGATTCTGTAGAGGTACATGTAGAAAGAGAGAATGTCTTTAAAAAATTAGCCAATTCGCTTGTTAAGCCGCTAACCGTACATGCCGCCACAACACTTGCGCAGATGAAGGTAATAAGATCAAAAAATGGTAAGGATTGTGATGATTATAAGAAATATTGCATACAGGTAGATGGAGATCCTTCAAAGAGTGTTGGGGTTGTCATGGTATCAAATAAATGTGATGCTATGTATCATTCGGATGCCATACTAAAGAGCACACTTCAAAACCGTGAGAAGGATAAAGGAAAAAACTGGGAGCGGATGTACGGTATCGTAGGGTCAGGAAATTCAAATGACAAGCTTCGAGAAATGGCAAATATGATCGGTAAATCCGGAAATACCTCATATAAGAAACTTAAAGAAGTAGAAAACATCAATACTAACCAAACAGTCAATTTTGCTTTTGACATGGGAACAGCAACCTGGAAAGACAAGACGCACGGAATTACTTATGCAGGAACAGATGCCTGGCTTACCTGTAAGTGTTCTCATATTTCAAATCCAAATACCACCTCATGGAGTGGAGGAGATGGTCATGATGATATCAAAGCAAAGATTGTTATGCGTATCCTTAAAGTGCAGGAAGTAAAAAATGATCCAAAGATCTCGGGATACATGATCATGGGATTTTTAACACCTACGGCATATGGACAGTCCGGTATGGGAATATATAAGATTCCGTATAGAAATGATGAGGAGGAGGAAAAGCCCGGTAAACTTCGTGTTATAAAAAAGTCTACAGATCCCGATATGACATCCGGGAATCCCTCATATTCGCTTAAAGGAGCCAAATTTGTTGTTTATACCGATGAGGATTGTACGAAGAAAGCAAAGACATATTCAGGTGAAAGTTATGCAACTCTTAAGAGTGGTTCTGATGGAAAGACCGGATATGTAATGCTTGCCCCGGGAACTTATTATGTTAAGGAAACAAAGGCTCCTAAAGGTTTTGAGCTACCGGATCCTAATGAACCGAAAAAGGTAAAGGTAAAAGCTAACCAGTCAAAGATAGAAAAATATTCGCTGTCTTTTAAGGATAAGCCTACTGAAAATCCTTTGGTACTTTTGTTAAAAAAGCTTGATGCAACTGCAGAGGGAGCAACTTCGTCCGGTGGCTCAGATCCTTATTCAGATGCTTCAGCAGAAGATGATACTGATATTGATGAGGAAGGAAATCCGATATCTGCAGACAGTGATTCTGAGGAGAAGATATCTACAGTTGCAGGTGCACAGTACACGATAAAGCTTTGGGAGCCGGTATCGACTGATTCTGACAATGCGGATGCGACAACGATCCCAAGTACATCCTCAGATCCTGAAACGCAAAGCTATACGTATACAGAACACTATATGAACGGGGATACACCGGCAACAAGCACGGAAACCAGAGAGTTTAAAGATTACGGTCCAAAGGACACATGGGTGTTTGCGACGGATGATCAGGGCCTTATAGCACTTGATGAGGAACATCTTGTTACAGGTTCTTTATCGGAATTGACGCGTTTGGGTGAATTTTATTCACTGCCACTTGGACACGTACTTTCAATAAAAGAGACAAAAGCACCGGAGGGATACAGACTGGATGATAACGTATATGTAATATCTACTGATGATCTAAAGGGAGAGCTTAGTTATTCAAATGCACCTACTTCAAGTGATCTTCCCTATCTTGGTGGTGTTGAAGTGCAAAAACGTGATATAGAAACACTGGAAACCGAACCACAGGGAGATATTACGTTTGAGGGAACAAAGTTTGAGATAGTAAATCAAAGCCAGGGGGAGGTAATTGTAGCCGGTGTGATATATCAGCCCGGGGAGACGGTTTGTACGATGTTTGCAGATGCAAACGGATACGCAAAAACACCTACAGCAAGATATCTTCCGGCAGGGGATTACTCATGTGAAGAGACATCGCCCGCAATAGGAAATACAAATGTAGGAATGACGATAAGATATTTTTCAATAACGGAGGAGGATGATAATACCTATAAGGATCTTAAAAGCGTAAGTACGTCCATCCTTAATCGTCCGGTAAGAGGAGGTTTTAAGCTTCAGAAAAGAGATTGGGAAACGAAGGATGACAGTCCGCTTGGAGGTGCTTCGTTTGAAAATATTAAGGTAGAGGTCACAAATAACAGTAAATACAAGGTACTTGTAGACGGCGAAAGGTATCAGCCGGGACAGGTATGTGCCACGTTATATACAGATAATTCCGGTGTGATAGAAACAGCGGAAGATTATCTGCCATATGGATCATATACTTTGACGGAAGTATATAAGGACGCAGAGGATCAGCGTATTGATAAGATCTCACAGGCAGGATATAAAAGAGAAGGCGTTTATACACGCACTTTTACCATAAGACAGGATGGAGTTATCGTTGATATGACAGATGTTGGTCATTCGATGATAAACTGGGTAATGCGTGGTGACTTTGAAATGCGAAAGATAGACGCAACCAGTCAGAGAAGGATGAGCAACATCTCTTTTAAGATAACTTCTGTTACAAATGGTGAAAGTCATATGTTTACTACGGATGCGAATGGTGAATACCGTAGCTGCAGTGAATGGAATCCCCACAGTAAGAATACCAATGGCGGAGGCGAACAGGACGGATTATGGTTTGGTACTACAGGAAATGGAGCGGTAGCTCCCGTAGATGACAGCCTGCCGGCACTTCCTTTCGACAGATATCATATAGAAGAACTTCCCTGCGAGGCTAATAAGGGAAAAGTTTTATATGACGATATCATTACGATATACAAGGATAAGCAGGTTATTTATCTAAACAATATAGAAAATCTTGATAAACCCCAGCTTGCGTCTCAGGCAAACGGTGATATTACAGACATGCCTCTTTCACAGTATTGCAGAGCCGATGAAGATGCGATGATAACTGATGTGGTCTCATATGATAATCTGACCAAAGACTATATTGATAAGAATGGTGTTTCGCAGAATTATAAATATACCCTTATAGGATGGCTTGTAGATAAGTCTACAGGAGATGAGATAAAGGTAGAGGGCAAAAGGATCGAAACCAGTCAGCTTTTTAAACCAAAATCATCTACAGGAACGGTAAGGCAGAGATTTTTATTTGATGCATCTACTCTGGCAGGAAAGACTGTTGTTGTTTTTGAAAAGATGGTAGCTGAGTCTCCGGATGGGAAAAATACGATACACGTAGCATCTCATGAAGATCTTTCGGATGAAGACCAGACTATTTATTTTCCGGGAATGGGAACATCCGCAAAGGGAAAAAGAACCAATGATCAGATAGTAAATGGAATGGGAACTGTAGAGATCACAGATACGGTTGATTATTTTAATCTTTATCCGGGACTGTCATACCGCGTTGGTGGTGTACTCATGGATAAGACCACGGGTAAGCCCCTTCTTGATAAGACGGGTAAAAAGGTGGAATCCGAGCAGACCTTTAAAGCTGATAAAAAGGATGGATCTGTTGAAGTAACCTTTACATTTGAAGCACCGGAGGATCTTCCGGGTAAGGATCTTGTTGTATTTGAAGAACTGTTCCATGGCATATCATCTTATGCAGAGCATAAGAATATAAATGATGAGGGCCAGACGGTACATGTGCCGAAGATAAGGACAACTGCAAATGATGAAAATACGGGAGATCATGTCGGAAGAGTAACAAGAGATCAGGTCAGTGGCAGCAAAATAGTAAGAACGAGAAGATTACTTATAAATAAAGATAAAGGTCTGAAGACTGAAATCGTTACAGGACGCACAATAAGTCATACGAAGACAGATGGAGGGCTCAGCGCAGATTATGTTACCGGAACTATTACGGAAGGAACCATAAAATCTGATCATATTTCAGGAGATAAGGTAAAACTTATCCCTCAGACAACTACCATAAGAGATTCCGTATGGTATGAAAATGTAATCCCGGGAAGAAATTATATTGTTAGAGGTAAGCTTTATAATAAGGCAACAGGAGAAGTCTTAAAAGACAGGTCGGGAAAGATTTATACTGCAGAGCGAACTTTTGCTGCACCTTTTTCAAGTGGGTTTGTAGATCTGTTCTTTGAAGTGGATTCATCTGTTTTGACAGGACAGACTGCGGTGGCTTTTGAAGATCTTTATTTTAATAATATAGATGTTGCAACCCATGCCGATCTTAAGGATGAAGATCAGAGCATACATTTCCCGGAGATAGGGACAACAGCAATCGATGCGGAAACAGGGGAACACCTTGGAAGTAAGGGAAAAAAGATCACATTAACGGATACTGTTTCTTATAAGAATCTTATCCCGGGACAGGAGTATCTGATCCGGGGAATACTTATGGATAAAGAGACTGGAGAAGCGTATAAGACATCTGTAAAAGCCGTGGGCAACGGGGCAGCAATATCATCTGCAACTAATGGAAGAGTTACTGTGATACAGCCACCACAGCGTACCGTAATTACAGGAGGAAATGTTATTACCGCAGAAACAAAGTTTAAAGCGGTAACTACGGATGGAAGTATACATCTTTCATTTAATCTCGATTCCAGAGGACTTGAAGGAAAAACACTTGTTGCATTTGAAGAACTTATCCATAACAACGTGATCGTAACGGATCATGAGGATATAAAAGATGAGGGACAGAGTATCCATTTCCCTAAAATAAGAACAACAGCCGAGGACAGTAAAACAAAAGATCACATCATGGAGAAATCTCAGAACGGAAGGCTTATAGATCATGTAAAATATGAAAATCTGATCCCGGGATTAAAATACACTCTCATGGCAACATTAATGGATAAGGGAACAAATGAGCCTTTGACGAGGGAAAGGGTTGAAACGAGCACAGGTGCGTATATTACCGGCATTTTCGATGCGGCGATCAATGCTATTTCAGGTACGGAAAATACTAAAAAAACAGAACCGATAACTGCAAAGATAGAATTTATCCCAACCAAGTCAAGCGGAATGATCGATGTTCCATTTGAAATAGATACCCGGGACTTTGCAGGTAAAACAGGTGTTGTATTTGAAAAACTTTATTTTGGAGAGATCCTTATAGCAGACCACGAAGATATTGACGATGAGTATCAGACAGTATATTTCCCTGATGTACATACAACAGCAGAAGATGCAAAAACAAAAGAGCACATTGCCCAGGTTACTGAATATGGAAAGCTTATAGATCATGTTACATATGAAAATCTTATTCCCGGACTTGAATATACCATTGTTGGAACATTGATGGATAAGGAGACAGGAAAACCTATCACAGGATCAGGTTTAAAAATATCGGTAGCTACGAGTGAGAGTATAGGGACAGATAACGGATACAGCAAGGATGTAACCGGGAAAGTAACTTTTATACCTACAGAGAGAAATGGAACTATAGATGTATTCTTTGATATTGATTCTGAAGGACTTGAAGGAAAGACCGGTGTTATTTATGAGTATTTATATCTTAAAGATACTTTGATAGCGAGTCATGAAGATATAGAAGATGCTGGACAGAGTGTACATTTTCCTAAAATAAGAACAACGGCAGAGGATGGTAAAACGGGAAGTCATGTTATGGAGAAGTCTGAGGAAGGAAAGCTTATAGATCACGTAAGGTATGAAAACCTGATCCCCGGATTTAAGTACATTCTTAGAGCAACGCTAATCGATAAGGATACAGGTGAGCCCATTACAAAAACGAGTACGGGTAGTTCCATTACAGGTATTTTAAATAGTGGTGTGAATACGGCATCAACATTTGAAAACATTCAGAAAACAGAACCGATTACCGCATCAATAGAATTTACGCCAACAGAGGCAAATGGCATAGTTGACGTTCCGTTTGATATAGATACCCCGGAACTTGCCGGAAAAACAGGCGTTGTATTTGAAAAACTTTATTTCGGAGAAGTTCTGATAACAGATCATGAGGATATTAATGATGAGGAGCAGACAGTATATTTCCCGGATATACACACAACAGCGGAAGATGCAAAAACAAATGAGCACATCGCTCAGATTACGGAAGATGGAAAACTTATTGATCATGTAACATATGAAAACCTTGTTCCGGGGCTCGAATATACGCTTAGTGGAAAGCTTATGGATAAGAAAACCCAAAAGCCTATTGCAAGATCAGATATTAAAATATCTAAAGCAAATGGAGAAAACGCAAAAACCAACATTAGTTATATCGGTAATACAACAGGAGAAGTAACCTTTATACCCACAGAACCGGATGGTGTTATAGATTTATACTTTGATATTGATTCCGAAGGACTTGTCGGAAAAACGGGTGTTATATATGAGTATATGTATCTTGGAAATATTTTGATAGCAAGTCATGAGGATATAGAGGACGAGGAGCAGACAATTTATTACCCCGGTATGAGGACAACAGCTACAATAGGTGGGAAAAAACTTGTTCCAGCAAGCGGAGATGTAAAGCTTAAGGATATCGTGACATATAAAAATCTTGTCCCCGGACTTAAATATACGGTAGAGGGTTATCTAATGGATAAGTCAACAGGCAAAAAGTTCAAACAGAACGGGGAAGTTGTAAAAAGCTATGCAAACTTTAAGCCTAAAAAGAAGGATGGAAAGGTAGAAGTAGAGTTTGAGTTTTCTGCGGATGATATTTCCGATGGAACAAAGCTCGTAGTCTTTGAAAAATTAATGGTAAAAGATGTTCCTATTTTTTATCACTATGATATTGAAGATGAGGCACAGACTGTTGAATTTAACCATAAGCCATCACCTAAAACAGGGGATTATATTTGGATCATTATGGTTGTAATGGGAGCAGGACTTATTGGAGCAGCATTTTTTGTAAGACGAAGGAGGAGCTCATGAGAAAGAAAATAATCATTTCTCTGGGCATTATTGCAATGGCGGCAGGAGTACTTGCCGCCCTTGCACTTTTTTTGCCCAAAAACCCGGTAGAAAAGGAAGAGATCACTTCTCATCAAATTGACGAGAAGCAGCTTAAGCCGGAGGAAATAAACATAAAGTTAAAAAGTGATTTGGCAAAGATAGATCTTAAATCGCTTAAAAATATCAATCCTGATATAGTGGC
>JAILKW010000293.1 GCA_024693455.1 Lachnospiraceae bacterium | reverse complement strand
AAGTTTGTACCATCTTAGGATGGAGCGTATGGAGACAGAACCATCTAAAAAAACCTGTTGCCGATTCAGATCCTTCGGGGCTGAGGAAGCTGCTTTGCTTTAACAAACGATATGAATAAGAAAATAATCGGAACAAAGGCGTAAGTCTTTGTCTATTCGCATATATAAACCATATTATCTTTAAAGGAAGGAGTGTCTGGAATGGGCTATAAAAATAAGAAATACCAAAAAGACCTGACGCAACAGATAAATGACCGGCTCACAACGATGCTTCATGCCGGTGAAGGTACAAGTAAGAAAGAAGCGATTGCTGACGGAACGGATCGGGAGAAGATCTTCTCATATAGCACCTACGAAAGTTATTTTAAACATTGCAAATACTTCTCCAGGTACGTAAGAGAGAATCATCCTGAAGTAACAAACTTGAAGCAAGCAAAGAAATATGTCAACGAGTGGCTACAGGCACGAGTTGACCAGACGGACAAGAATGGGAAGCATTTGAGCGCATGGACGATCACGCTTGAACGTGAAGCCCTGGGAAAGCTCTACGGTATAAAACCGGATGATAAGGATTTCTTTCCGGCTCCGCAGCGTCATAGAGCTGATATTGTAAGAAGCCGTGGTGATGCAGTAAGAGACCATCACTTCTCTGAAAAGAACAATGATGAGTTCGTGAAGTTCTGCAAGGGAACCGGATGCCGTAGAAATATCATGGAGAAGCTTGAAGGACGGGACCTTGCAAGCAGAGCTGACATTGACCGTGAGATTGCTTCCTTGGAAGCTAAGACGAGAACGGAAGCGGAAGAAAAGCATCTTAATGTTTTAAAGGACGCTGTAAATCAGTTCCCGGATCAGGACTACTTCCTGCACCATAGGAAGGATAAAGGCGGTAGAGAAAGATATTCTCCTATTATCGGAGATAACAAGAAGCAGATTGTTGATCGTATGAAGGCAACGAAACCGGACGAAAAGGTATGGCAGCATGTTCCGGGTAATGCCGACATACACGGATATAGGGGAGCATATGCGACCGCTATATATAAGATGTATGCGAGACCGATAGAAGAGATCCCGTATGACAGAACCAACAAAGGAACAGGCAGACGGTTCCAAAGCGGAGTATATACGTGCCGTAAGGACGAGTCCGGGAAAAAGCTGGATAAAGAAGCCATGTTGAAGGCGAGTAAAGCCCTGGGGCATAACCGCCTTGAAGTAGTCGCAAATAACTACATTAGGGGGTTATAAGTATGGCAGACAGAATGTACCGTAATATAACCGGATGGCATGAAGAGGATGAAAAGCATAGGGCTACACATATGCTTTTATCTTTAGAGGAATACGAAACCCTCTGTGATGAGCGCAACCAGGCTATCCGAGACAGAAATAAAATGGAACAGGCAGCAAAAGACTATAAGCGCAAAGCTGACAGTAACGCAAATGCTGCCATTAGGGAAGCTAACGATAATGCAACGGCTCAGATAGAGCAGATGCGTGTGAGAATGGAATCTGCTGAAGCTGAAGCTGAGAGACAGACCAACCTTAATCGTAACCTTCTCCGCATAACAAGGGAAAGAGCAAATTCTAAAAGAGGACTACAGCCCAAGAAAGAGCATAGTGGATATAGATTTGTTGGCAAAATAATGCAGACAAAGACAATATCAGGACATAATAAAAAGACCGGAGCAATTTACACTGACGTTTGGACTGCAACGCTTGAAACGCCTTATGATGGAACAATCCCGATACATCAGATACAAGACCGGATCTTTTCGGATCTGATGGGAACGGAAGGAATCCTGGGAAAACTGTATGTAAAGTATTTTACTTACAAGGACAACAGTTCCGTGATATGGAAAGGATCCTATTCTGAAGCGATAGATGGTGCGGACGTAAACAAAAATTATCTCTTTGATTATAAGTTTATGATAAATCCAAAGAGCAGATTGTGGGAAGTACAGATAACAACAACCAAGTCCATCAGGGCATTGGCTGAGATGATGGCATAGGAAGGAGAGAAGGTATGAACGGCTTTAAGTTGATGGAAGAAAGTTACCGCAAGGCTGCGGAAGAGGGTAAAATCAGCAAGGAACAAGCTGACAAGGATTGTAGGATCTTTGATTTTCTCGGTACCTGTGATGATGATGATTTTTATAAGCTTTTCGATAGCTCTGCATTTAATGAGATAGCAAAATCTTATATGCGTCTGGCGGTTAAGGAGCTTGTATCCGAAGGTACGATTGATGAAGATCAGGGCAAGGCTGTCCGGAACAGATTTAGCTTACTTTTTGATGAAAAGCAGTCGAAAGAGGTATGTGAAGCGGTGTCATAATTCAACAGTTTTGGGACAAAATCAAGAATCCCGAAAAATAGGGATTTTTGGTGGTGTCAAAACTTGGTGTCAAAAGTAAGGAGTGATTTTTAGTGATTTACGGGTATGCAAGGGTGTCCACTAAAGGACA
>JAILKW010000287.1 GCA_024693455.1 Lachnospiraceae bacterium | reverse complement strand
TATTTTTACGGTCTTTTCTGAATTACAAGCCTTTGTCTTACTTTTGCCACTGTTTGGTGAACCAAATTCCTGGACCCAGTATTTGTTTCCGTTTGCCTCAAAACATGCTACTCCAACTGCGGTAAATTCTTCATTTAACATATTACGTCTATGTCCCTGACCGTTATAACTTTCTTTTGTTTCCTTCCACAATTCAAGAACTTCCGATGTTGACATGATGCTTGAAGTTCCCATTGCTATATTTTCACCGCAGGTGTAATATCCGTCGGGAAAAAGCGAAAAACACATTTCTCCGTTTGGTCTTACATGCTCAAACAATATAGAAATTTCCGCTGCCCTTCTCATTGCGATCTTCTCAAGCTCATAGTCGTATGAAAGCTTTTTAAGATCCTTCAACTTTACCTTTTTATCAGAACCTTCCTCTTTGTAATACCATGCCTCGTCTCCGGTTCTGAACGCATTTATCATCTTTTTCATCTTTCGTGCATCACTTTGGTAATACTTTCCCGTCACCTTTACGGTTTTTGTCGCTGCATATACGTCCGTTATCGGACTTATCCCGGCTATTGCGATCGCAAAAACCAGAAATACCGATATGACAGCTCTTAGTGTTTTTTTCATAACCTTCTCCTTTTCTGCTTTACTTATTAACTGACTATTTATTTATACCATATTTACTCATCTTCACCAAGACCGTAATTGAGCAGATCGTTATAGGATGCATTTGCCTGCTGACTGGCTTTTTTATCCTTCCAGGCATTTATCTCACTCATTATGGCAAGCATTTCATCTATTATCATCTCTTCTTTTTTCGGTCTGACCTGATACAGATAAGATGTCATTCGTCTTATCGCTTTTGGACTACCCAGATTCTTTGCGAGAAGCTCCGCAAGTTCTTTTGGAAAACCCGTCTCGCAAACCGCACAAACCAGATCTTCCTTTGCTCTGTTCCACTCCGCCCGCATATTTCATGCTCCCTTCAATTCAATGACTTTGGAGATTTACACTTTATACTACCGCGAAAATAAGCTGCATTTTTCATGATGAAAAATACAGCTTTAATTCTAAATATTATTAATTTTCATTGTCTGATCATCATCAAACATTCCTTCTGCCTTTAACTGCTTTGCCATAGTCTGCTGCATAGCGCTCATAATAACTTCTTCGTTCGCATCAAAATCTTCAAGAACCTTGCGCCAATCCTCATCAGATCCGGGATTACCGGAGGATTGTTGAACCTTCTCTTTATCGGAATCGTTAATATCTGTCATTTCTTTTGTAAGAAGATTATGAAAATCTGTAGAGAAATCTCCTTTGTTATTAACTCCGGGTGTTGATGTGGGAACTCCCATACCCGATATATTAACTCCGTTTCCAATTCTGATAGCCATAACAAATACCCCCGTAACCATGTATTAATTATTATTAATATGAGTATACCACTTATATTTGGATGCCACAAGATGTTGTATGTAAAAACTTAATTTGGTATGAATATATACTATTTTTATATCTCTCTCGCAAAAATTCAGCTCAGGATCCGGGTCTGATTTAGACATATTTCCTATCCAAATCCGTAACCTCGCGAGGTCTTTTATGACTATCGATCCCCACATCATCCGTCAATGCCAAAACGGTTTTTGATCTTTATGGCTGTAACCTTTTAATTTTTCGCGATACTCTTCGAGGATACTATCATACTTTGATAATACCTTTCCCTTTATCTTTTCTTCTGATACCATCTCTTGAAATAAATTTTCAAGTTCCTTCATATCATCCTGAGCATTGTCTTTATAATTATTGGACATATTCATGTTAAGCCGCTCGATTATGGCATCAAGCTCTTTTTCCGCTTTACTTTTAAACAGACCCATTTCCCCACACCCGTTATTGTTCGCCTTTCATCATTGTTCTTAAAGCCTTTGCAATGATTTCGGAAGGCGCTTCATTAATCTTGTCCATTTTCGGACTCTTTTTGGTTTTTATTTCTTTAAGCTTGTTGCTCTGCTCTTTTTTGGGCTTCTCTTTTTTCATATTCACGCCTCTGTCTGCGTTTCTCTTTTTTTATTCTTCTTTTTTCTCTTCTTTTTCGACTAATATTTTTAAATATCTGTTTCAAAATAAAAGCGGCTATTATCGGATAAAGTATCATGAATAAAGTTTTAACAACAAACTTTATTTTTTTGATCATTACATATCTTTTTATCTTTTTCATAACCCGATCATCCCTCCATTAATTCAATATATTTTTTTGCAAACTGCATATGCCCCTCTTCCGAAAAATGCACTCCGTCATAGGCTAATGAAATATCCCACTCTCCTGCATTCCAAAATGTAACTCCATTTTCCCTGCATAATTCTTCAAAGCCTCTGTTCATTTCCAACGAAGCATCATAATATTCCCTCATATCTCCGGAATTGTCACTTATATATACCGGACCCACAACTATTGTCTTTACATCCTTTAATTCATTCTTTATCCATTTTATAAGAGCATTCATTTTTTCTACAGCAGTCCCCGGTCTGGGATTGGCTGTTAAAAGTATGTCATTGGTCCCCAGCATTATTGAGAAAATATCTCCGGGTTCCAACATATATGTAAGTGATTTTAGGAAAGCTTCATCCCTTGGCATGCGCGGAAGCTGACGACCGTTTTCTCCCTCTTCTATTATCTCATACCGTCCGTTTAATTTTTCCCTTAAAAGAGACGGCCATATAATATTATACGGGTATCTCATACCAAGCATTCCTCTTGGGTCGTATCCATATGTATTTGAATCTCCGTATAGCAGGATTTTTTTCATTGACGTCTTCACTCCTCTCGCTTTCCCGTCATATCCAGGAATAACATATATAAAAATCTGCTCGCA
>JAILKW010000262.1 GCA_024693455.1 Lachnospiraceae bacterium | reverse complement strand
GATCTTCGAATCTTTATCAAGTATCGTAAAACTCATTTTCGCATCTGCTCTTAATACATCATTTGGATCAATGAATGCAACCGCCGCATTTTCGTTTTTCTTCCAAAGTGCACTTAAATATGCCGGTTTGACCTTATCGAGTCTTACAAGGCTGTTTTTTCCGGCCGGATTACCTAAAGAACTGCTTCGGCTTAGTATTTTCTCAAAGTTTTCTATCTCGATCGTATATTCTTTGTAATTTTCTATCCTGATATCAAAGCCGTAAGACATAAGAAGATTTCCAATTTCGCGCGTCCTTGGGTCCTCACAATCAAAACATGCCGTGATATTACAGTCTTTATCTTTTACCATTGAAAGGAACTTCTCCATCAAAAAATCAGAAACCCTTTTCCCGGTAAAGCTTTCATCTACCCAGATATATGAAAGAGAACAATTATTATCAAAAATCTCATAAATGATGACTCCTACAATATCATCATCCTCCCGGCATCCAAATCCCTGAAGCTCTCCGTTCTGAAATATCCGCTCATTAACATTATAATAAGCCGATATTTCGTTTTCTTTCAGTTTAATGCTCTTCATATACCCTCCTTTAAGCCAAATAATATTATGCTCTTTTGTTCCTCTATGTTTGAAACATAAAAACAGATACACTAAAATTATACGATAATACTTCTTTTCTGGCTATAAAAAAAACGGATACAACCACAAAAGTTGTATCCGTTTAATTTGTATCAATTAATAAGCAACACCCTGGGCGATCATAGCCTCAGCTACCTTCTCAAAGCCTGCTATATTAGCGCCTGCAACATAATTTCCATCCATTCCGAACTTCTTGGAAGAGTCGTCGCATGCATGGAAGATTCCCTCCATGATACCCTTAAGCTTAGCATCTACCTCTTCGAAGCTCCAGTGAAGTCTCTCGGAGTTCTGTGACATCTCAAGTGCTGATGTTGCAACACCGCCTGCATTGGCAGCCTTAGCCGGTCCAAAGAGAACTCCGGCCTTCTGGAATGCTAAAACAGCCTCAGGTGTTGAAGGCATGTTAGCGCCTTCTGAAACTGCCATAACACCGTTATCAATAAGCATCTTGGCATCCTCTTCATTAAGCTCGTTCTGTGTAGCGCAAGGAAGAGCTATATCTACTTTATACTGCCATACTCCGTGCTCACCATTCTTCTTTTCATGATACTCAGCTGAAGGACGTGCTGCAGCATACTCTGTAAGACGAGCGCGCTTAACTTCCTTAACTTCTTTAAGAAGATCTACATCAATTCCTTCAGGATCATAAATCCAGCCTGTGGAATCAGAACATGTAACAGGCTTTGCTCCAAGCTGATATGCTTTCTGAATAGCATATATAGCTACGTTACCTGCACCTGAAACAGCTACAGTCTTGCCTTCAAATGAAGTATTCTTAGCTATCTTAAGCATTTCCTGTGTAAAATAGCATACACCGTAACCTGTAGCTTCTGTACGAGCAAGAGAACCACCGTATGTAAGACCTTTTCCTGTAAGTACTCCGGTAAACTCATTACGAAGTCTCTTATACTGGCCATACATAAATCCGATCTCACGTCCGCCAACACCTATATCACCTGCAGGAACATCGGTATCTGCGCCGATATGCTTTGCAAGCTCTGTCATAAATGACTGACAGAATCTCATGATCTCGTTATCAGACTTACCCTTGGGATCGAAATCGCTTCCTCCCTTACCGCCTCCTATGGGAAGTGTTGTAAGTGAGTTTTTGAATATCTGTTCAAATCCAAGGAACTTTATAACCGAAAGGTTAACGGAAGGATGAAGACGAAGACCTCCCTTATAAGGTCCTATTGCGGAATTAAACTGTACTCTGTATCCGCGGTTAACCTGAACCTTGCCATTGTCATCTACCCAGCTTACACGAAACATAATGGTACGCTCAGGCTCAACTATACGCTCGATGATCCCGTTCTTCTCATACTTATCATCAGCTGCAACCACAGGCTCAAGCGATTCAAGAACCTCAGAAACTGCCTGAAGGAACTCCTTCTGCTCAGCGTATCTTTCGCAAAGTCCGTCGTATACACTTTGTAAATAACTGCTTTTGTAATTCATCTTATATCTCCCTTCCTTACAATGCAATAAAACGACTGCTTAGGCTTATGCCTATTTGTTTCGGAATATCCCCAAAACATAAGGCATCTTCCAAAAACTACAAAAAATTATATTTTTTTTTGTTATAAAATGCAACAAAAAATTTTACTATACACAAAAAAAACACAAAAAACGAAGGAGAAACATTAAAATCCGCTATGTTTCCCCTCCGTCAAGTACTGATTATACTCCCTGATAATTATCAAGTGTAAGTTTTTTGTTCTCGCTTACCATCTCGTCAAAGTTGTCTCTTGTTGTACCTTTCAGGCCTCTTCCTTCGCCTACCATCCTTATCCTTTTTTGAAGATTTAAAGATGTATTTTCAACTTTTTTCTTACCTGACTCGATATCTGTTTTAAGCTTTTGATAATCACTCCGCTCTTTTTCTTTTGCAACTCTGTCTTGTTCGGCAAAAGTCGTCATGTCTGCTCCGAGAAGATCCTCTTTATCCCAAAGTTTCTCAATATCTATAAGTGAATAACCCGGTGTGATCATAAACTTAATCTGGTTCATAAGTCCCTGATTTAAAGCCATTGAAGCGTTAATAAATGTTCCTGCCTTTATTAACTCCTCTTTGGTTAACTTAGGGGCTTCTGCATCACGGACATCATAGGGGCTGTCTCCGGTAACCTCATTCACAAGGCCTTGATTCTCCAATGCAATACTAAGATTATGCATAAGTTCGGGAAGTTCATTGGCTCTTTTTCCTATATCCTCAGCCGATTCAAATTTATACCTGTTTATATCTATTCCGGCAAACATTTTAACCAGTTTAATCTTTGTTTTCCAGATTCTCTTAGCATCTGAAATGATCCTGGCTTCAGATGCTTCATCCATTTGGCCATAATCTTCACTTGTTTTTTCAGATATAATGATCGTATTACTTTGACCTTTGATGCTTCGAGTGTTCTTTCCTTTTCGCGAATTAAACTTTTTCATAATATCATTACCGAATGCCGACATATACATAAACTCATATTTGTCTTCCTCGGAAATGCCCTTAGACGACATAAGACTGATAGCTGACCTGGGAAGATTTATATTTGAATAAAATTCGGCTACTGTTTCATCCGAAACCTCGTTAACATTATTCTTTATCTTGTATTTTCCCTTAAGCTCTTCAAGGAGATCCTTATCATTTAATATCTCCTGCTTATACTTTGCTTTAAACTCTTCCTTATATCTTATAACATCCTCATCTACACCTTCATTTTCCTTAGCAAAGCTCTTACTTACAGCCTTTGATAATTTATATCTGTCGCTAAACTTTTCCTCAACTTCTTTAATATAATCATCTGTAGCTTCAATACCAAAATCTTTTGCATATCTTTTTATAAGCTCTTTTCTTTGTGCCTCATCATTCATATAAGCATCTGAAACTTCTCCCGAAATAATAGATACCGTATAATATTTTGTGAGCACCGGATCATCCGCAGCGGTAGATACATGGGAAGCAGCTGATTGTGCGATTCCTTTTCTTTTTAATGCCTCTACGTTGGATGAATCATATTTATGTTTGGGATTCAGTTTTAATCTTTCTGCTGCAAGGGTCGCGTACAGATTGCCTCCGGTTTTATATAAAAGATTTGACTTGCTGCTGTTGGCTTCTTTATATGCAATATAGCTGTTTATAAGTTTTAGATACCCATCGTCCTTGACACTATTGGAAAAGATCTTTAAGTCCTTAACCGACATTATATCAATTTTGTCCTTGATCCCCTGTTTATAGTGATCAGAACCAAGAATACTCATTTTAATATCATATACCTTCTTTACGTCAGATAAAACGGATATTCTGGCCTTTATCTCATTAACATCGTCTTCTGTAAACATGCGACCTTCTGTACCTTTTGCAATGAGTTTTTCATAATCTTCAAGTAAAACTCCCATACCTTCAACCGATTGCAGTTTTTTTAACCTGGTATCTAAATTTTCCCCAGCAAATTCTTTATCACTATCAAACTCAAAATTATTGATATCCCATGTTACAATGTCAGAAAGCACATTTTCAATAGCCTTCAATTTGTTTTTAGCAAACTGGGCATCTGTCTTCTCATCATTTATCTCGAGCATAGTTTGAAGATTAACGGTTGTTTCGATGCTATTATTATGCAAAGAAGCATATGCAGCAACTGTATTTTCTATTTTTTTGCATTTATCGGCATCATCTGTCCTGTATTTAGCTTTACTTCCGGCTTGTGCCATAGTTGATCTGACGGAAGTAAAATCAACTGATACCAAAGCATCCTTTACGGTATTTAATATATCATTTTTAGAATTTTCTTCTTCCGTTTTATAATCCTGATAACATTTTAATGCGTTTCCATCCTTCAAATACCCATAACCGGGAACATTATACACAGTATAATAATTATAAAGCAAATTCAGATAAACCATTATTTCTTTTGTATTTTCTTTATCAAAATTTATTTCAGGATGCTCCTCGGCATAACTATTATCCCAATCAAATTTACGATAATGCTCAAAAAGTACATATACCTCTTCTAACTTAAGACCACGCACTTCTTTACCGAACGGAGTCTTGTGAATTTTGTTAAAACTCAACTCTGCATATGTCATGATCTTTTTATTATATACCTGTAAAGCAGACACACGGGCGTCAATATCTGTAAGGGCTTCAGTGTTGTATTTAAGAGTATTCAATCTTCCACTGTCGTGGATCGCAACGTATTTATCATACAGAAATCTAAAATCAAAACCAAGACTACAGATATTTGCTTTCTTTTCAAAATCTTCAAATATCTGTTCATCATTATCCAGTTTAAAAATATTCATATCTATATTTGCAATATAATCAAAAGCCCACTCAACACATTCCTTAAAATTTTCAAGTTCCTCATCTGTTGCAGTTGCTAAGTTTGTTTTGTTCATACCTTTTTTATAATACTGGTATCCATCTTTAACACTTGTATTGGTAAGAAGGCACATCATTGCAACTGTATTTGAAACTTTACGATGCTCTCCTTTCGGAACAAATTTCTCCTCTTTTGCTTTCTCGGTAAAATATTGCGGAGTATCTGCTCTGTATCTGCCGGAATTCAGATAATAATCATTAACTATTTCAAATTCATTTCTTATATAAGGTTTCTTATCCCCTTCAATAACTCTTTTACATGTATCATCTATAAATTCCGGTTCAGTTGCAGCTAAATTATTTTCCCAATATTTTGCCATATTACGCCATACATCATATGCCTCTTTTTCTTCGTTACTATTAATAAGTTTCTCCCAGACATTTTGAAGACTTACTTGTGAATAACCGGGATCGATCCTGGTATTGGGTAAAAGCATTCCCCTGGCCGAAAGTGAAACATATCCGGGCATCTGCACCAATTTCATATAATCAAGAGCATATGGCTCATAAAGATCGTAAGTCTTAATTGTACTTTCAACAAAGTCCAGAGTTTCTTTATCAAGATTTATATAGAATTTCTCAACTGATTTTTTGATCTCAACCGCATAATCTTTTGATCTTTTATAAAGATGAAAGAATTTACTTACATAATCAGGATCTTTTTTTCTGATCTCTAATATATCATGGTTTTTCATTTCCTCTACTGCAGCTCTGATATATTCCACTTGATTATTCTTAATATTGTCATCCGATACTTTATCTTTGTCATATACCTTGTTACTGAACATTTCTGCTTTTTTAAGACTGTTTTTCTTGCTTTTAATTAACTTTGCATTTTCAGGAATGCTTGCATCAGTAAACAATGAATTTTTTCCTTTATAGCTTCCGAAAGCTTTGGCATATTTCTTTTCGTAGTTGGTATCTGTACCCGGTTTATAAGCGACAGGCATCTTGCTTAACCTATTGTACGTCGCACATATTTCTTTTATTGCCTCATCCTTTGGAGCCAATGCCCCATGAACCGGAGCATCGGATTTTAAATATTTCTTTTTGATATTCTTATCATCGATGGTCTCTATGTCTTCTTTAAGTATGTATTCAAACCCTTCATATTTGAACATACTTTTTTCAAACTGGGTTCCTCCGCTCATTCTCTGTCCAAACAGCCTGAGTTGGTTTAAAGCATGATATTCTTCAGCGCTAAATTGATATCCGTCTTGTGCCATCACATCCAGGGCGGAACCAATTTCCGTACATACACGACATATTGAAGTTTTTTCCAGAAGGTTGGAGTGAACGGCTTCTTCATCTGTAGTATCATCATATACACTTAAATCGAAAAACTTCAGCTGATAAAGCATCTGCTTATATGCTTTAAATCTATTCTCTTTATCATCACTATTTAAGTTGGCGATAAGGTTCTGTAACTTGTCTGTGGTATATGGTACAACCTTATCTGTATATCCTGTTATCTCACCCCTCTCGTTTTTGACAGGTTCTTCAACATGGATCATGTCACGATCTGCAGACAAAAGAGAACCTAAACTACGATGTTTAAGAGATTTTTTATCTCCAAGGAATAATTCCGCAGGATATTTATAGGATTTTTCAGCTATCTTCTCAACTGTACTGTAATACTCTTTTTTGCCAATATTTTTGCGCACTTCGATCATTTTACGATTGACTTCATTTTCCGAAATAGTCTTACCCGGATGTAACTTAAGGAACATCTCTTTATATTTTATCTTGTCAATCTCATCCTGTTCTCCCAGAATCTTCTCGTTGTGTCTTATAAGCTCCTCCGGTGATTCCGTAACAAGATGTTTAGAGTATGCTGCTCCCCAACCCTCTTTTTCACTTATCTTACTAAGCCTTGCATCATAATAATTTTCCATCTGCTCAAAGGACATAAAAACAGCTTTATAATGATTTATTTCTATTGGATCCGTAATCTTTCCATATGCTACCATACGTAAAAATGCCATCTTTAAAGGGATAACCGTATTTTTTTTGATCTCATCTATATTTTTATTAACATCATACGCAAGCAGTTGTTCATCTGTCAGATCATGAAGTTTCGGTATCTTAACATCCCGATTGATAAGTGTTTTTATCATCTCCGGGTCCCCGGCAGTTTCTCTGACCACAAGAGAGCTTCTTCTGAAGTCTTCAAGACCATGTCTTTCCTGATACTTTACGGCTGCTATAATTTTAACAGAACCTTTTAACAGCTCATTTCTTCTGTCAGTTATATATTTTTGTGAAAGAGCTTCCTTTAGCGTTTCTAAACGTATTTTAGCATTTTCTTTATCATATATAAGGTCAGTATTATATCCGGCCTCTTTCATATCCTTACCGCTGTCATAAGCTGCAACCATATAATAATAATATCTGTAAGTATCATCATTCATAAGATACTGATCTAACAAAACAGCCTCTTTTTCTTGATTGTTTTTGTCTGCGAGAGTTTTCTCCTTATCAAGTTTGTCTTTGTCCATTAAAGATATTTCATCCAGCACAAATTTAAGCCTCTCTCTGAAAGATTCGATCTGAGACTTTTCGAGCAGATCCCCGAATATAAGTTCGGGAGAAGATTCATCCATTTTTTTGAGTTCGTCAATAAAACTTATGGGAAGAGATCTTATTAACTCCCTTGTGATATTTTCTTCACCTATAAACTCCTGTGTGTTTTTATTACAAAACGAAAGCAGGTTGTCGGATACTTCTATTCCTTCCACCATTCCGTTTTGATTAGCCTTAATATGTATTGAATCATCCGTTCTGTTTGAATGTCCGCAAAGGAAATCAAATATTTTAACAATACCAAAGATATTTTTATCATCCTTTATCAGCCTGTTTTCTTCTTTATGGCTCGCCAATGACTGCCCCGTAGTTTTTTCTTCTACAAGACAGTTTTCTTCTTTTCCGTTTACATTGTATCTTACATTTCTGCTCTTCGTAACCATATTCCCGATACCAAGCATATCGGCAAATCTGCTGAAAGCCTCGGAATTCTTATTGAGATCATTATCAAGAGGAACAGCTTTATCTACGGCAGCGGAATATATTTTCAATCCCCCTATCATATCTCCCAGGGCTTTATTGATATAATCATTTCTTTCCCCGTTACGCGACTTTTGATTATCATCAATAAGAGCGAGAGTCGTAATAAATTTAAAGAACTTTAAATTCCCAATATTATTGTTTTCCCTGTTCTTATAAGTAAAGTCTATATAATCTTCTCCGTTTTTTACGTTTTTATAGAAATCCAAAACCGCTTTATACGCCTCGGGATCCTTAATCAGATCCTCTTTTAAAGCTTCACCGGATGACTTTACAAAAGAATCATAATTCTCTACAAACTCGTTTATCGATTTCCTTCCCTTAATAAAATCATTTAAAACATTATCTACTACTGCAGTTGTGTCATTATACTCAGTCGGTAAATAAACCTTTTTCCCTTCAATGCTATAGCACGCTTTTCCCTGTCCTGAATGAACGATATCTCTCTCTGAAGAGACATTTATCTTATTCGCCTTAAGTATATCGGCCATTGCAATATCTCTCCAGGTTTTTCCGCGATTCATATTAGCGCTCATAATATATTCATTAAAATTATCGCTAAAATTGGTTCTTTGGGCTTTACATGCATCCAAAACAGTATTTATCTTATTTTGCAATACCTCAGGAACATCTCCGTCCTCATTCCCAAGGTATTTCTCCATCCTCTCAACCGCATTATTGTATGCAGTCAGTATAGTAATTCCGTAAGAATTTAACTCTTCCCTATAATTATAACCGGCGTCATTTATTCTTGTGTTATCATAAGAAGGTATATTCTGTGCCAGAAGATCTTCTATAATATCAATATCATTTGCTATATTAAATTCAACCGTTCTTTTTCCGTCTTCTTTTACCTTATCTCTTCGTTCTACGAATAATTTATTTGCGGCAACAGCCCCTATATCTTTTTCCTTGTTTGTTTTTTCCTTTATATTCTTACGAGCCTTTTCATTATACTTTTTGATGTAACCTGTATTTACATTGTCATTGTCTAATGCATTTGTTTTTACTATAGCATGGATCTCTTTCAGATAAGTTCCACCAAGATCCATAGTCAGATCTGCGACACCATCTATAATTTCTTTACACCAGCCTCTTCTGTCCCAGCCTTTCTTATTCCATGAAAACCAGCTTTGAAAATTAAGATACTCTGCACTTACCTTTAAAAGATTTGCCAGTGCCTTTGCCGAATCAGCCTCGTTTTCTGCATGAATAAGCTCATGAGCGGCATTCTTTAAAGGCACAAAGTGCTCCTCACTTCCGCTTCTTGTATCGGAATCAAGATCATTGATCGTTTTTCTGAGTTTAGTCGGCAATGTAAGGAAAAACTCATTTACCGGTTCATTAAGATCTGCTTCCTCATTGTTTAGCACCATATCACGATGTTCTCTGGCATATTTAAGCTGCGGAGGCATTTCCCTTGATACTTTTATCAAAGTTTTTTTATAATTTGGACTCAAACTCTTACTGTTTGAAAAATTGTTACCCTTTTCAACATTATTTTTCTGATAGAATAAATCATTTTCCATCATTGCATTTTTGTTGGCATTCTGCTTTATCAACTCATTTTCAATATTGCTTTGGGTATTGAACTCTAAATTAATCTTATCTTTGTTTTGTTCAAAAAATTCACTCATCTTTAATTCTCCTTATCTGTTGATCCAATGAACACCCTGACGTATCTCACTTAAATCGATATCCGAATAAAGCATTGACAAAAAATTTGACGACGAAGGGTCTACTTTCATGAAGATATAACCGTTTTTTTCAAAAACCTCTTCTTTGGTATTGGAAGCCAAAAGAGTTCCTTCCTCAGGCTCATCATCTTTTGACAGTATTACCATACTTTTTCCTATATCGCTTTTGCCCAGTATCCTGTGTACCTTATCGATCATCTGAGAAGCGATCCCTTCATTACGATATTCATCTATAACATAAAGATAAACCAATTGAGAATCACATTCTTCTTCATTTAACATATTGATATAAAACTGTGTGATACCTATAACCTTATAATCTTCATCCACAGCACCAAGGACAAAATAACCGGTCTTGCCCGTGTTCTCAATAACCTCATTCGGTACAATTCCTTTAAAATTCTCTATGTCGCTTTTTGCCAGTGTGTACAGACCTACTTTCATCTTCCAAACCTCCTTTTATCTGCCACTAACGAACATCACTTAGTATAATTTTATTGATACGCAATCGAGCAGGCTAACACCTGCTCGATAAAAATACTCTATAGTCAAGACTCGCTCGCGAGTCTTGCGCGCCGGATTCGGGTCTGCTTCAGCAGACAAATTCCTGTCCGAATCCGTGCGCATCCTCGCGGAGCGTTTAACTCAGTCGGAGCTTGTACCCCGACTGAGT
>JAILKW010000175.1 GCA_024693455.1 Lachnospiraceae bacterium | reverse complement strand
GGGATCGGCATTATATAAAGAGCAACATACTCCACAAGGGAATTGAAAACGAACCGGTTTGAAAAAAGTTCCGCACCCTTCATGGCAAAAAAAGACCATATCCCGCTTAAAAACGCAAAAAGTCCTATCATTAAAATAGGCTTAAAATCTTCGTCCCAGGTCATTCCGAAAACAGAAATAACAGTCATTGCAAAGCCCGCAACCATAAGAAAGATCGACATCATCATCCCGATCTCTCTCTCGTTTGCAAAATCCGAATATGCCTTATCACTCGGAGAAACCACTACTACGGGCAATGAACTGTATGCACCGTTTTCAGTGGCTGTTATCGTTATCTCAATCTCTTTATTTTGAAGATCAAACGGCAGAATGACAAAGTGATATGCACTTCCGACAAAGGCTTTTGTATTTTCCCAATCACCGAAATAATCGTAAATAACACGGTCCGCAAGTTTTACTTTCAAGGCTGAAAGTCTGGTGTAAATACGCATCGTAAAATCCTCTTCATCTATTTCCGAAAGATCAAGAGTTTTTTTTAATTTTATAATATCTCCTCTATTGCACTTTTCATTCAGATCGAATGAATTCAGGCTAACTCCCTCGAATGACTTGCCCTTATACTCAACTGTCCAACCATCATTTAAGACCAACTTCTTTTGAACATCACTTTTCAAAAAAATGGTAACCGCAAGACCAATCATAAAAACAACAAGTATAAATACGGCAATGAACGAACGAATCCTGCTGTTTCTCACACTTTCATCCTTTCCTCATCTGCTTACGCCACCATTTCCCGGCCTCCGTAAGTTCAGATGTCTTCCATCCGAAATTCTTATTACACGAATTACTGATAAGAGACGCACTTTCCTGCTTATGTGAAAGCGCCCAAACCACATACGGCAGATCATATTCTCTGATAAGCTTCATCCATTTTGCTCCCGATGACTTATCAAGATTTCCGTTTCCGCTGCTGTCACAGATATTACATTCCGAAATAAAAACAGGCACTCCTGCTTCCAAGGCTCTTTTTGCTTTTTCTATCAGAAAATCCCCATGAGTTGCTGCATAAAAATGAAGTGCATACACGGTATTGTCGTCGGGAAGCATGGATCCCGCCACTTCATCAACATCCTGACTCCATGTATTCGTTCCGACGATTATAAGAGCATCATCGTCATATTTTCTGATGGTTTTTGTTATCTTAAGCGCATAAGGCCGTATATCGTTTTGCCAGCTTACCCAATGCGGCTCATTACAGATCTCATAGATAACGTTATCATGATCCGCATACTTTTTTGAAACGGTTGCAAAAAATTTTTTGGCCATCTTTTCATGGGTCCTTGGATTGTTATCATCCAAAATATGCCAGTCTATTATAATATACATCCCCAGTGAAGTAGCATATTTGACTGCCTTGTTTACCCATTTGCGATACTCTTTTCTCGCAGCCTCATCTACATTGCAATATCCCTTTCCTCCATAAGGAGTGTCTGTATAAACGGGAATCCTGACTGTGTTGGCATGCCAATCATCCCTAAGTCTTTTGAAAGCCTTTTTATTAATGTAATCAGTGGACTTTGTGTCCCAGTTATACGGAAGTCCATGAGTTGATATCCCCTTAAGGGAAACTATTTTCCCGGAATCGCTAACGATCCGTGTTCCCTCAACATGAAGAGCCGGTGTCTTTGCAAAACAAATATTTGAAGATGCCATAACCCCCGAAATAACAAGACTTACTGCAATAACCTTGCTTATGATCACTTTATAGTTCATGCCACTCCTCCGTATTAAGAATATCTTATTTATTAATAATAAACTGCCACAGGTGTATTTTCGGGAACAATTTCATAAATAGTCTTAGCTGCTTCGGGTGGCAGATTTATACATCCATGCGATCCGCTTGTCTGCCAAATACTACCTCCGAACCTTCCATGTCTCCATGATGCATCATGAAGTCCCACTCCCGTATTGGTGAGTCTGATCCAATAACTTACGGGTGTCTCGTATCCATAAGTTCCGTTAGGTCTACGGTCCCCCTTCAGAACCTTATTTCTTTGTTTGTCATAGGTCATAAAAGAGCCGTCCGGTGTACGCCTGTCCGGAACATTCTTTCCCGAAACCACATCTGTTTCAAATACCACCTTACCCTTTTGATAGACCCAAAGATGCTGGCTGCCAAGATTAATCTCTATGTATGAATTTCCAAAGCCTCCATTGTCATCCGGCGAAGCAGCCTCCTTCATAACATATACCGGTTCTCTTTTTACATTCGATCCGGATTCAAGATCTGCCTTAAGCTGCTCTGCTTCCTTTTCCTGCCATATCTTCCATCCGTAGTACCCCGTACCCCGGAGCGTAACATCAGTTCCTGCAGTGGTACGGAAGGAACGTTCTTTATATACAGTGTCAACCTTTGTGGCCAATTCCTCAACATATGCGGCGATCGACTCTGTCCATTTGGTATCATTCTTGTAATAATTGCCGTTTTCATCCCGATCAAGCCATTTAAGCATAGTATCACCGAGCAGCTCCACTTCTTTTCCGGAAGGAAGTGTATAGGTAACCGTTGTCGGCAAAATTGATTTCAAATTGTCGATCTGTTTACCAAGATTCTCATCATCTGCGTAAATTGAAGGATTTTTGTACGCACTTTCAAGATCCAGTTCTTCTTCTGTATTTCGGATCGCATTTTTGATGGTATCTACGGCGAGATTTTTCTTAAGTGTATTTCCGATCACCTCGGGAACAATATAAAAGCCCTTATCGGCACTCCAATCAATATGAGCATCCACGGGTTTGATCATTTTTTCTTTATCAAACTCTTCGAGCCCATTGATCTCATTTTCAAGCATTTCCTCAGAAAAAGCCGACTCTATCTCATACTCTGCGCCGTTTACCATAACCACAGGCCATGCAAAAGCATTCTGTTCTTCAAGGGAACTTCTTATTCCGTCATTTGAATTAAAACGAAATTCGATATTTTCTGCGTTTATGGTTTCACTTTTTTCATCGCGAAAATCCAATCTTATGGAGTACTCGTTAGTTTTTGCATCAAAAATATCTTCTGCCTGTGAAAGCGTCATATTACTGACATCTATATTTGATATCGATGTATTAACGATAAATTTGTCTGAATAATAATAGGTAATATAGGCATATACGCCTACCAATACAGCGAAAAGCACTCCAACCATACCCCATATGATCTTAGTGGTCTTACTTCTTTTCATCTGTGCCTCCCTGTTTTTCCAAAAATTTTTTCCAATCAAAGACCGCTTCAACAGAAGCTATGCCGACACGGATCATATCATCATCCGGCTCCTTTGTGGTAAGCCTTTGTATCCAAAGTCCCGGGAGTGAAAGCAATCCGACTATTGGATTATTGCTTCTCCCTGCCAATCTTATAAACTCATAAGAAATGCCGGCTATAAGCGGCATTAAAAGAATTCTCATTCCAAGCTGAACAAGTCTGATATCAGACCTGATAAACATAAAAACAAATATACTGATTATAAAAACAATGAAGATAAAACTCGTTCCGCATCTTTTATGAAATCTTGAGCTGGATCTAACATTTTCTAAAGTTAAGTCCTTACCGTCTTCTATACAATTGATGCATTTATGCTCTGCACCGTGATACATGAAGACCCGGCGGATATCCTCCGTCTTTCCAATTATCCAAACATACAAAAGGAAGATAATAAGTCTTACCACACCCTCAGCAAAAGCAAGTATCTCGGGGGATGTTATCCATTTATTAAGAAATCCCGATAAATAAAAGGGGATCGCCACAAAGATACCGATAGCAAGTGCGAACGATATCAAAAGGGTTCCTCCTATTTCAAGTGTCTCCTTCTTATCGTTGACTTTATCCTTTTTTTCGTTAGGATCTTCATCAAAATAAGCTGATGAATCAAAAAGAGCTCCCATACCTACAACAAGTGAATGAAAAAAGTTGTAGATTCCCCTTACTATCGGAACCTTTTCAACCCAATCAGGTTTTTCCTTTACTTTCTTTTTGTCAACGTGAATTGTGCCATCTGTGAGTCTGACAGCAACTGCAACATCCCGGTCACAGCGCATCATGACTCCCTCCATAACAGCTTGTCCCCCTATACCGGAATAAGCCATATCCTTTCCTTTCTATATGAACACAACCGCCCTGCGCTTGCGCAGAGCGGTAAATAATTACTATTGATATAAATAAAACAACCTGGTTAAAAGCAATGTATGTCAATCTGAGATGATTTTACTCAAGATTAAATCTTGCAACTATTCCATCAAGATTTCCAATACAATCAAGACACTCTACTACCTTATCCGATGTCTCTGATGTACCGTGAACGATATCGGTTGTCTTACCGGCAATATCCGAAACTCCGTTAGCAGCGTCTCCGATAGTTGCATTGATATTTGAAACAGAAGAAACCACAATATCGATCTCACCGTTAAGACTTGATATACCATCGCTGATCTTCTGCATGCTTGCACGGAACTCTCCGGCATCTGAATGATACTGTTCGGAAACCTTTGCAAACTCATCATAATCCGCAAGTACGTTGGATCCGATGAAATCTGTTGTCTCTGTCAGACAGTCTGACATATTGCCCACTGCGGAAATAACCTCTCCGACTATATCGTTGATGTTTGCAACCGCATCGGAAGTCTGCTTTGCAAGATTACCGATCTCAGTAGCAACAACCGCAAATCCTTTTCCTGCTTCACCTGCTCTTGCAGCCTCAATGGAAGCGTTAAGTGCAAGGAGTGATGTCTGTGAGGAAATAGACATGATGGTGTCTGTAAGTTCATTGATCTTATCAACTGATTTGGAATCTTCAAGAGCCCTGTCAGCCTTAACCTTAACCGACTCGTAAATATCTCTTGTGCGGTTGGAAGCGTTAACCGTAGTCTCACCAAGTTCCTTGGCTCTGGCCTGTACTTCGCCCGCAAATCTGTCTCCTTCCATTGTAAGATCGTTGATGTTCTTTGCATCATCCTGCATGGAATTGATATTCTCTTTTATGTTCTCTGTAGTAGCTGCTGTCTCTTCCATAGCTGCTGCAAGTTCCTGCGAAGTAGCTGAGTTGTCGGTACACATAATATTAACATTGTCTGTAGTACCCTGAAGAGAGGACATATCTGTTGAGATCATCTCGGAAGCATCTGAGATCTGACCTACGATACCGCGAAGATTCTTCCTCATACGTGATGTAGCCTTTGCGATCATGCCGATCTCATCTTTACGCTTTGTAAGCTTTTCACCATACTCCGTCTTCTTAAAGTCAAATCTTGATGTAGCCATAAGAATCTCTGTAACCTGATTAAGAGGTCTTAGCATCATGGTGATAAGAAGCAGGAAAATAACTGCTGCAACAATAGCAAGAACCAAACCTACAACTATAGCTGTATTACGAAGTTTATCAACAGGAGTCATTACAAGCTTATAATCACCTGTAACTATTACTATATTTCCGCCTTTTGTAAAAGCGTATCCTGCATATTTATCTTCTCCCTTAAACTCATAAACAACAGATCCAGCACCTATCTTATCCGGTGTCTCTCCTGCCTGAAGTCTGGAAACAAGTCCCTTTACGGCTGCGTTTTCAACGTTACCGCCTATCTTCTCGGTAGTGGGATGATAAACCATGAGACCATCCGCACTTACAAGGTATGCATATGAGCCTTCAATACCATCAAGTACGATACTTCCAAGAGCTTCTCCGAAAGACTCCTGCATGGCTTCTCTCTGTCCTTCAGGATCTGCCTTTAACTGCTCAACAAGTGACATCTCCACTCCGGCTCCGCCTTCGGGTGAATCATCTGCTGCTCCATCCATCAATGCATTAACAGATGTAGCTGCGGCTTCAGCCATATTCATAGTATAACGGCTGTACGTATCCTCCACTGTCTTTCTTGTGTTACTGATCGTGATCACAAGAAGCACTACAATGATCAAAGCTACGATCGCGATGATCATCAAAGTCATTCTACCGGATAATGTGTTAAGTCCGGCAGGTTTTTTGTTGTCTACTTCTTCTGTCTTCGGTGATTCTTTAATTACGTCACTCATTTTCCCCTTCCTTTCCATATTCACTGTTTCAAAGTCTCACTCGCGAGACTTGCGCCTGATCCGTGTCCGCATTGCAGACATATTCCCTATGCGGATCCGTGTGCTTTCCCGCAAAGCAATCATCTCAGATGGGATTTGTCCACATGAGACAAGTATGCTGCCCCACCTACGGTACGTTTAGAGACAATTACCCTCTTTGTCTGAGATATAACCACATCTATAATCATACCTAAAACCTTATTAAAGTGCAACATTTTTTAAAATATTACTAAATTTTAAGTAAAAAAACAGACTATTTTCGTATAACATCCCCTCTGTCCATACTAAGTCTGTAACCAGACTCACTTATCTTTGCAGAAATTCCGGCAAGCCGGATGCCTGCCTCATCTTTTACATTTTTCTTATTGTCATACAGATTGTACAACTCTCTTGCGTATGAAGGCGTCAGATTCGGCATGATAACATTTGCCCCCGCCTTAAGTCCCGCATCCCTTCCTTTTGGATGAATGGTCCAAAGAGCTGTTGTTGCAGGAATAAGTGCATGCGGAAGCATTAGTCTTATAAGCGCAAGACATCTTAACGTTGTAAGAAGGCTTCCTGCTTTTTCCCCGGAAAACGGTGTGTCATGCTGAGGTATAAAAGGACCTATTCCCACCATATCCGGTGACAACTCCTTTAAAAACCTAAGGTCCGAAATGAGGTTACCTGTCGTTTGATAAGGAGAGCCAACCATAAATCCCGCTCCGACCTGATATCCGAGTTCTTTTAAGGTCCAAAGACAGTTTATCCTGTTATCATACGACATTTCATCCGGATGAAGTTTTTCATAATGCATCTTATCCGCAGTCTCATGCCTAAGCAGATATCGATCCGCTCCCGCCTGTTTAAATTCTTCGTATATCTTTTTTGTTTTTTCTCCGAGCGAAAGAGTTACCGCACTGTCAGGGAACTCGCTTTTTATACGCCTTATCAGTTCCGTTATCATGCGATCACTCCCCGGGTTTTCCCCACCCTGAAGGACAAAAGTCCGAAAACCCATTTCATGACCGCTGCGAACGCAATCCATTATCTCGTCCTGCGACAAAGAGTATCTGTAAACAGGACTGCCTCTTCTGATCCCGCAGTACAAACAATTATTTTTACATCTGTTTGATATCTCGATAAGTCCTCTTGCATATACATCTGTGTCGTAAACTTCCCTTCGCTTTTTATCCGCGCTCTTAAAAAGATATGTATCGACATCAGAAAAAGAGAGTGACCTTTGATCACTCTCTTTTAATACATAAGAATCGGTTAAAATATCCGAAAGTGCATTATCGGAAACATCTGCCTTATCGTACAGATCATCAATAAATCCAAACAAATCTTTCATTACTCACCGAAAACAGCAATATAATCCTTCTGGAACTTTGCAATACCCGCATCGGTAAGAGGATGATGTGTCATAGTCTCGATTACTGCGTAAGGTACTGTAGCGATATGTGCTCCGGCAAGTGCACACTCTGTAACATGAATAGGATTACGAACAGATGCTGCAATGATCTGTGTATCATATCCATAGTTATCGAAAATAGTAACGATATCGCGGATAAGATCTACACCTATAACCGAAATATCATCAAGTCTGCCAAGGAAAGGAGATACGAATGTAGCGCCTGCCTCTGCAGCAAGAAGTGCCTGATTTGCTGTGAAAATAAGTGTTACATTTGTCTTAATACCCTCTGCCGAAAGAGCTTTTGTAGCCTTAAGGCCTTCAGCTGTCATGGGAATCTTAACTACCATGTTGGGATGAATCTTTGCAATCTCACGTCCCTCAGCGATCATAGTCTCGGCATCTGTAGTTGTAGCCTTAACTTCTCCGCTTATAGGTCCGTCAACTATTGATGTTATCTCTTTAATAACTTCGTTAAAATCTCTGCCCTCTTTAGCGATAAGTGAAGGGTTTGTAGTAACACCACTGATAACCCCCATATCATTTGCCTTACGAATATCATCTACATTGGCTGTGTCAATAAAAAACTTCACTCTCATTTCCTCCTTTATATAGTTTTTAGATACATTTATGAGTATAGCACAGCAGAAAAATTAATACCACATTTTTTTGGAATCAATAAAATTTGTTATAATCCCTCCTTACTGATGACGGGAGGATGAGATTTCTCCGACTAATTTAAAAATATTGACCAAAAAAAGAGTATAATGTATAGTATATATATATCAATTATCACTAAAAGTATGGTAAAGTCTAAGAAGACCTCTTTTGTTTATTCACAAAGAGGGCATTATCATTTATACATATACAGGTTTCGAAACTGAAATCAATTCTTGACTGTTATCGGTTCAATACCGATATGATCATACGAGTACGAAAGGGGGAATAAAATTGACAGCAAAAAAAAGTGGAGCTTCTTCCGCCAAAAACGATGTCAGTATAGGAATAATACTGTTCGATTCAGAAAGTGAATATTTTGACGAAATCACATCCGGTATGAACGATGCAGCAGAAGCTTACTCGAGTCAAAAACCAAATATCATTACGAAAGGAATCGAATACTCCATCAAGGCACAGCTCCTAGCCATAGACGAGCTTGTTAAGATGCACATCAAAGGTCTTATAATCACACCTATGGATGTACCTGAAGTTCGTTCAAAGCTTGCAGAAGTTATGCAAAAAGGCATTGAAGTTGTCACTGTCAACTCAGATATAGAGGACACAGACAGAATGTGCTACGTGGGACCCGATGCTTATAAAAGCGGTACGGTTGCAGGCGGTCTTATGAAGATCCTTACAGGTGATAGTGCTGAGATAGCCATCATCACCGGTTCAAGTGAACTACACGGGCATCGTGAAAGAGTAAGAGGCTTTACAGAAACCGTCACCAAAAAGCCCTCCAATATCACTATCGATGCTGTAAGTGATTGTAAAGATGACAGTTATA
>JAILKW010000170.1 GCA_024693455.1 Lachnospiraceae bacterium | reverse complement strand
ATCCATGGTAGTGGTGCTCACCTCTACGTGACGGCTTGGCGCAAAAACAAAGGCTTTGCCCTTTTTCTCCAAAGAAAAAATGCCCTGCATATTGTGATTGTAAACATTATGTCGTTTATCGATCAAGGACACGATCCTTGGATAACGATGGCAGCGCAGTGCGTATAGAAACCTGTTCCCCTGAGGCTTTCGAACGTAATCTCTCGGTTTAGATAAAATAACCACAAGTTTATCACAGCCTTTTTTCAGTGCTCTTTTTACCGGAATGGCGTCTGATATTCCTCCGTCAAAATAAGGCACACCGTTAAGTTCTACCGGACGGCAGACTACGGGGATGGCACTGGAGGCCATAATAACACGATAGTCATCCTGAGCTATTTCATCTTTTCCAAAGTACTCTGCTTTTCCGGTTAATGCATTTGTTACCACAGCTTCATATTCGGTCGGATTATTTATAAAAGCAGGATAATCCAGCGGATCCTTTCCCGTAGAATTGCTCAACGTACCGTAAATATATTGCAGCCCGAAAAAGTTACCTGTCTTAAGTAAGCTTTTCAGCCCAATATATTCGGGGTCATGCGTGTGTTCCGTAAAAAAACGCAGATTTCGACCACGCTGACCGGCCAGATAACTTACCAGGTTTCCTGAGCCGGCGGACACTCCGATGCAATAATCAAAGTTAATGCCCTTATCTAAAAAAGCATCTAAGATCGCTGCATTGTATGCGCATTTCATTCCTCCGCCTTCTACAACCAAACCAATTTTCATTCATCTACCTCTTTCGTATAGTTTACAGTCTCGCTTCTTCATATGTAAAAAATAATAATCCCGATGCACTTCTACGCGCTTCGGGATTTTATTATATGATAAGTTATGATACAGCATTAAAAGTCACTGTATCTGCAACACCTGATTTCTTTATCAATTTAACTGTCTTTTTGTATTTTGATCCTGAAGCCTTAATATTAAAGAGGGCTTTCTCATTAATTCCTTTAAATGCATTCTTGCCTACAGTCTTAAGATTTCCCTGAATATTTATCGTCTTAAGGTTTTTGGCACCCTTAAATGCCTGTTTTCCTATACTCTTGATCCCGGAAGGAATAGTTATGCTCTCCATTCCCGTACCTCCGGCATTCTCAAGTGCGTAATCTCCTATACCGGTGACTTTGTACTTCTTTTCGCCAATTTTAACCTTTTTTTGAATATCAGCGTCAAAACTGTTTTCTGCATTATATATGGAAAATACTTTCACGGTTTTCCCGTCATTGTTAAGGGCAAAAGTCTGATAGTCCGTATCGCCCCAATCGGTAACTTTGTTTTCCGAACGGATGAGCTTATAAGCTGCATTATCCGTTTTTTCACCTGACTCATCCAAAAGAACAACCGCTACCCATTTATAAATATATTTTCCGAAAGCCTCCTCAGGAATCTCATCATCAAACTCAACGCGATCGGAATCTTTACTTGCCTTTTTTTCATCTGCATATTGGGAATAAAACTGAACCTCTAACCCACTGTCTGCTATTTCACTTTCCGTCACAAATGCCCAATCTTTTTTATATTCTAATTTTTCCCCTTTTGCATCAACGGCCAAAGCTGAGCCAAATACCTCTTCACCGGCTATCAGCTCCGTGTTTTTGTTCCAACCGTTGACAAGAGACGGATTCTTTAAAGCAATTTTTTTATTTGTGATCTCGGTAACCACTTTCTTTGCCTGCACATTTATTACAATGCCATTTAAACCGAAAACACCGGACAAAGTAAGTGTAATTGCAAGCAGACCAACGATTATTCCTCTTTTCATCCCTTACTGTTCTCCTTTTTGCTAAATTATTCTTTCTAAATAAAACTGTGCTTTTAAGAAAGACCTTATCACCGCATCCAAGATACGATCATTATACATTTACGTTTAATTGAGTTCAATATTATTTTAGAACCTTATGATTTACACCGTGTCTTTTACTCCTGCTCTGCCTCTTCGACCTTCATTGAGCGTTTTTTCTCATACATATTTGAATCGGCGCGTTTTAATGTATCGGAAATATTTACATCAACAGAGCTGTCGAAAAACGCAAAGCCGTAAGCTATTGCAAATGGAAGATGAAGATCTCCGGAAGAATTTACATCAACGGACAGCTCTTCAAGCCTTCCTATAGCATCCTCCAAACGCTGCACATCGCAACACTTGGAGATGACAACAACTTCATCTCCACCGTATCTGTAAACCTCTCCAACACCACTAACAGCCGTGGTTATGGTTTGAGAAGCCATGCATATAAGCGTATCTCCCTCCTGATGACCGTAAATATCATTGGTACTTTTCAGATTATTAACATCAAAGCTTACGATAAGAATAGATT
>JAILKW010000164.1 GCA_024693455.1 Lachnospiraceae bacterium | reverse complement strand
TGTCACCGTAGTTACGGAAGAAATCAATGCCCAGTTACAAAAAGGAGTAGACTTAAACGCTATCACTACCGCCCCGGAGAACCAATACACCAAATCCGTTTTAGTGGAAGCAATCTCAAATGCCTTAGAAAAAGCAACACGCGATGGAAACTAAGTTTCCATCGCGTGTTGCAAAATAGTCAAGACTCGCTCGCGAGTCTTGCGCGCCGGATTCGGGTCTGCTTCAGTAGACAAATTCCTGTCCGAATCCGTGCGCATCCTCGCGGAGCGTTTAACTCAGTCGGAGCTTGTACCCCGACTGAGTATAGTTTGTCATAACCCCCACCTACGCTAACGCTTAGAGGTGGGGGATTTCTCCGACTGAGTTAAATGCAGTTTACCTTAGCGGACTTTTCACACTCATATCCTTTTCAATCCCCAGTATCGGGATGTTAAAGGTATACCTGAGCTCGGCTTCACCGTAGCTTATTACGTTCTCTCCCAAACGGCTCGAGGTCTCTATCACGAGCTCCCGTCCATCGGCTGAAGCCTCAATGCAACAGGCACTTATAACATCATCCGAAAAATGACTGTTTTCTATCCGGGCGCAGTACTTATCAAGTGCGCGCTCCGCAGCTGCAGAATCTATGCTTGCACTGATAAGCCCAAGTCCCACTGCCGCTGTAAGGACAATGAAAAACATACCGAGAAAACCTTTTATGATATTTTCCAAAAACTTTGCCTCCTATAAACAAACAGCGCTTATAAACATTCCAAACAACGCTATCAGTCCGCCTCCCAATATGAGATAAACAAATGCTATACCAAACTCTTCTATTATTTCTTTCATTTATGCCATCCTGCTCATATAAACCGTGAAAATAAGGAGCATATCCACCATGATCTTGGCACCTCCGGTAAGCTGCGGAGCCAAAAACAGGGCATACATGCCTGCAACAGCATCTTCTCCGGAAAGCTGTTTTGCTTTATCCGTTAATTGCCTGTTTCTTCGGATCATATCTTTTATCTGCTCTCCGGAATCACCTCCGCTGCCCTCGGATATTGAATAAAGCATTTTCATCGCCGATCCAACCTCAGGCAGATTAAAATCCGAAAGAAAGTTAAGATACGCATCCCGGCCCGAAGGGTCCTTTTTCAACGCACCTATCAGCCTGAGCAGGGGAGGCCTTATAACACAGGGAGCCTGTTTGTATGAATTTAAGATCGCAACATCAACATTCTCCGTCTGAAGCAGGAGCGAAAGCTGCATAAGCCATCTCGGGAAACATTTTTCCGTTTCTCTTGTAAGACGTTTTTTAAGCGATCTCTTTGCCATTCTCCCCAAAACGGTATCTTTATATCCGTAATATCTTTCATAAGCTTCCTGAGCTTCTTTTTCACCCATAAGCTTCTCGTCCTCATCAAAATATCCACCAACGAGCTTTCTGTCTGCCAGATAATAAATGAACATATCCATAATAAGGACAACAACTGTCACTGCCTGGGCAACCGGACTTTCCGAAACATCCACTCCCATTTTGCGGGACATATAATAAATACCCATGCACAAAGCAAGGGAAGCGATTATAGAAAGCACTATATCGGACCTTTTTTTCCGTTTCATCTGCATTAACTTATAAACCCTGTCAGCCCACATTCTTCGGGATTCAAGAAGAATGGTTACGGAGCCTGAATATTCACCTCCGAATTCTTCTGTCCAAAGTGCAAAGCCGTGCATGGTAACCAACCCTTCGCAGTTATACTCCTTTTCAATTATGGCAAGTCCCTTTTCGGTCACATTTCTCTCATCATATGTGTGTTCGATATAATAGATCGCGTCCTCTATCACAAGGCGCATTCCCTTGTCTTCAAACAAAGTCGCTACGTCCTTTAATGTCATAAGGATCTTTCCCGTCTTTTGAAAAGAATAGAGAAACTGCTCCATATAGATGTTAAGATCTGAAAATTTTTTCTGATAATATCTGTTTTTATAAGTATTTCTGAGGAAAAACGGAAGCAGAAACGCTCCCGCCGCCATTAGGATAAAAAGGGCAGCATTTAAAAGTCCAAAAAACCGTCCCAAAAGAAACATGAAGGTAAACATTGCGGCAAAGGAAATTAAGCTTTTTTTGAGCGAAAAAACATAGCCGTATTTTTTCATCTCATCCGAGAGCTTCTGTTTTGCCAATATATGTCCCCCTCTCATTGCAGGCTGATAAGAAGCCCGCCCCTATCTGCTCCATATACTTTTGCATCTTAAGCTCTCTTTGTTTAATGTCTTCATCCGATCCGGGGAGAGACTGTATTTCTTTGACTTCTTTTAATGCGGGCAAAGAAGGAGGCGTGTATCCTGTATCTTTTAATTTATCAAGGATATATGACGGCATATCTTCCGCTAAAAGCCTTCCCTTATCTGCGGCCATAAAGATCCTGTTTTCATCACCTTCTCTTGCGAAAAAGCCGATCTGATCAATATAGCGTCTTATAACTTCCCTGCCTTCGTCGCAAAAAGCCTTCCGGCGTATAAGAACCGCAACATCAATAAAGCTGTATATATCATTTATAAAACGACCTCCGTCTCCCGTCGCTTTTGCCATATTCATAATACGATCGGGAACCTTCCTAACATCATCAGTATGAAGGGTGGTCATCCCTCTTACTCCCGTGGAAAAGCCCTCTATTAAATGCACTGCCTCCTTGGAGCGAACCTCTGACAGCATCATCCATTTAGGATTGAGCCTGAGGCAGGTTTTAATGGCTAGAGTATAATCCATCATGGGATTGATCCTAAGCTCTACTGAGTCCGAATTCGGAGATATCGATGAAAAATGCCATTCAGGGTTGTCCTCTATTGTGATCACCCTCTCATTGGCCGGTATAAACTGCGAAAAAAACTTGGCACATTCTGTCTTACCGACCCCCGGCTCGCCGCAAAATACCATATTCAAACGAGCCAACACGCAGCTTCTCAAAAGATCTATTATTTCATCCGAAGCATATCCATCTTCGATCATCCCCTCCCTCGTAAGCCTGACAAAAGGCATGGACTTCCTGATACATATGGTCCTGCCTGAGATCGCTGCAGACTCATGCACAATGGTGATCCTAAGAGTATCTGTCTCGGCTTCCAATATGGGGCTTTGTTTGTGAAAAGGCTTGCTGACTGTATTGGAAACCCTCCTCGTAAACTCCTCAACAAAGTCCTCCGTGATATTCGCCTGTCTGCATCTGTACCTTTCATTCTTACAGGTGGTAAGCCAAAGATCACGGCCGTTATAATCTATGTCCGTTATCTCATCATCACATACATAAGGATAGAGCGGACCGAAATATGAACTGCTTTCTTCTATGATAACTTTTTCTGACATAATACCTTACGGCGAAACGCCGCCTCCTGTTCCGCTTACAACAGCATCCTGTGAAGCCGACTCAAAGAAATGACTGATAAGGTCCGTAAACGCCTTACCGACCACGCTTCCCTCATCGGTTCCAATAATAAACGACACAACGGCTATGATCCCAAGAATGGCAACCACTGCTATGAGAGCACTTCCGTATTCATGGATTAAATCCTGCATCTTCCCACCTCCTTTTAAAGTGTAGATTTAGGATAATAAAAAAAAGCTCCGAATACCATTAACGAATTCGAAACTTTTTATTAAACATTTTTTATAAATATTAAGTTTTTTAAGAAACTATCGTCTTACTGCGCCGCTTTCACTAGTAAAACCGTCTCTGTAACGGGATCAAACCGTCTCAGGCTCGGGATAATCAACTCCAAAGGTCTCAACAGTAACAGTCTTCATCTTCTGCTCGGTAAGAGGCTTGTCGGAAAAATCGGTTTCCACCTCGGCGATCTTGTTTACTATATCCATTCCCTCGATCACCTTACCGAAAGCCGCATAATCACCGTCAAGATGAGGTGATTTCTTATGCATGATAAAGAACTGGCTTCCTGCCGAATCGGGGATCATGGTACGAGCCATTGAAAGTACTCCGGGATCATGAGCAAGATCGTTTTTGAAACCGTTGCTTGCAAACTCTCCCTTTATCGAATATCCCGGACCGCCTGTTCCTCTTCCGTCCGGATCTCCGCCCTGAAGCATAAATCCGTTGATTACACGGTGAAAAATAACACCGTCATAAAAACCTTTTTTGATAAGAGAAATAAAATTATTTACGGTATTGGGTGCGATTTCGGGATAAAGTTCCGCCTTCATCACATCTCCGTTTTCCATGGTAATGGTTACTATTGGTAATTCTGCCATTGTAATACTCCTTTCCTATCTGCATGAGGAGGTTATCGACTCTATGGCCACAGCTCCGCCTCTTACAATTTCAACATTTTTAAAATAAGCCTTAAGATAATTTATAAGATCGTTGTTCCTGTTCTCCGTAAGAAGACATTCAAGCAGAACACTGTCCGGTCCTATATCTCTTACCCTGACCTCATAGGTCTGGGCTATACGAAAGACCTCCGCCTTCCCGGCTTCATCTATGCCCTTAACCTTGGCATATAAGATCTCCTTCATAAAAACAGGAACGTGGGTAAGATCCATAACCTTTATGACCTCAACCATGGAATTCAGCTGTTTTTTTATCTGCTCAAAAGTCACGTCATCACTGGTTACACAGATCGTCATCCTGGATACGTCTTCTCTTTCGGTCGTGCCAACGGTAAGACTTTGTAAATTGTAGGACTTTCCGGAAAACAATCCGCTGACCTTGGCCAAAACACCGACCTGGTTTTCCACATAAAGGGCTATCCATCGATTTTTCATTTTGCCGCTCATATATCTCTCCCTACTTTAAGATCATCTCGCTCATGGGATTTCCACTTTTTACCATAGGAAGAACAAGTTCTTCCGTAGCGATCTCAAATTCCAATATAACAGGGCAGCCTCTGTTGACCGCAGCCTGTTCAAGTGCGTCTTCTATCTGACCCGGCTCTGTGATCCTGATCCCGTATGCACCGTATGCTTCAGCAATCTTTATGAAATCCGGAACATAGGGAGGACAGGCTCCTGAAGGCCCCTTGCAGTTTACGGGACAACCCACCTTTCTGTTAAGACAGGTAAGCTCATATCTCTTCCCGTAGAAAAGATGCTGCTGCTGACGAACCATTCCCAGATATTTATTGTTAAAGATACATACCACAACAGGCAATTCCTGATAAACGGCTGTCGCCATCTCCTGCATGTTCATCTGCATTCCCCCGTCTCCGGTAATACAGATGACAGGTTTTGATCTGTCTGAAAGCTTTGCTCCGATAGCCGCAGGGAAACCGAATCCCATAGTACCGAGTCCGCCGCTGGTGATCATTTTCGCGCCTTCGTTAACAGGCAAAAACTGGGTTGCCCACATCTGATGCTGTCCGACATCAGTAACGTAGATCCCGTCGGGGAAAACCTTTCCTATCTTTTCCATTATCTCCTGGGGATTAAGACCTCTGTTCGTTCTCATAACAAGAGGATGTCCCTCCTCCCAAAGATAAATACGGTCTCTCCAGCCCTTGGTCTTCATGGGCTCAGCCCACTCTAAAAGTTTCTCGAGTGCAAGTGCCGCATCGGAAACGACGGGAATATCAACTACAACATTTCTTGAAATGGACGCCGTATCGGCATCAACATGAATTATCTTTGCTTTGGGTGCAAACTCATTCAGATCACCGGTTATCCTGTCGTTGAATCTGGTTCCTATGGAAAAAAGCACATCACATTCCATTACAGCCATATTCGCAGCATATCTTCCATGCATACCGCAGTTACCCACATAAAGGGGATTGTCCTCATTTATGGCACCCTTTCCCATTATCGTGGTAACTACCGGAATCTTCATCTTCTCGGCAAACTCACGAAGCAGATTCGAAGCTCCCGAAATATTAACTCCGCCTCCGGCAAGTATAACGGGCTGTTTTCCGCTCCTGAGCATCTTATATGCCTTTTTAAGCTGTCCGATATGAACCGACTCATTGGGCTTATAACCTCTTATATTTACACTTTCAGGGTAAACCGCACTTCCGGATTCCACCTGAATATCCTTTGGAATATCAATAAGAACAGGACCGGGTCTTCCGCTTCGCGCTATATGGAAGGCCATCTTGAGTATTTTACCGAGATCCTTTCTCTCACGAACCGTAACCCCGTACTTTACTATACTCCTTGTCATTCCGACTATGTCAACTTCCTGAAAGGCGTCATTTCCTATGAGCTGCTGCTGAACCTGTCCCGTTATAACAACAATGGGGATACTGTCAGCATGCGCATCCGCTATACCCGTAACCGTATTGGTAGCGCCCGGACCACTTGTAACAAGCGCAACTCCCACTTTTCCGCTGGCCTTTGCATAACCCTCAGCCTCATGTATGAGTGCCTGTTCATGTCTGGGAAGGATAAGATGTATGTCCTCCTCATGTTTGTATAACTCATCTATGATATCAGTCACCATTCCTCCGGGATAGGCGAAAAGAGTATCTACACCTTCCTCAAGAAGAGCCTTGACTATAAGTTTCTTTCCTGTAATATCCATATTATTTTTTCACTCCGGTGTTCCTATATACATTGAAGGTGTATGCCAGATCAAAGCTGGTATATTCTTCGCTCTCGTCTATCAGTTCCCAGCCTTCCTTTTTCTCCAGATCGGGGAAATATGCATCCGCCTGATAAACGTAATCTACCTTGGTAATATATGCAGCCAAGCATTCATCTATAAGCTGATGATAAATGCTGTCTCCTCCTATAAGAAAAACCTCTCTGTTTGGATCTTCATTCATAAGCTCCGCGATCTTTTCATTCATTTCTTCAATACCCGAAACCGTTATCACTCCCTTTTTGGAATAATTTTTGTCTCTGGTAAATACCATATTAACCCGGCCTTCAAGAGGTCTGCCCCCGGGAAAACTCTCAAGCGTCTTTCTTCCCATTACGCAGATATTACCCATAGTGGTATTTCTGAATCTTTGCATATCCTCTTTAATATGAAAAAGCAGTTTCCCCTCATTACCGATGGCCCAGTTATTATCGACTGCCGCAATTGCTATCATTCCGTCCTCTTTCCTTTAGGTATTACATTTGATTTATACCGCAACGGGTATATTTCTTATCTGTTCTCCCGTCACATAGTTTTCTATTATAACATCTTCCTCCGAAAAATCATAGAAATCCGTTTTTCCTTCGGTAAGTGAAAACTTAGGTGCCGGATGCTGCTCTCTTTGGATAAGCTCTTCTACAAGCGGAACATGTCTGTCATAAATATGTGCATCGGATATTACCTGAATAAACTCACCCGGTATCATACCCACAGCACGTGCCAGCATATGAACAAGCACTGCGTATTGACATACATTCCAATTATTGGCAGTAAGTATATCCTGGGATCTTTGATTAAGTATCGCATTAAGAACCGGATTTTTATTTTCATCAGTTGTAACGTTAAACGTCATTGAATAAGCACAGGGATAAAGATTCATCTGACCAAGATCCGCAAAATTATACATACTCGTAAGTATCCTGCGTGAAAAAGGTGTGACGGTAAGATCATAAAGTACTTTATCCACCTGATCCATATAAAAAATGCCGTCTGCTTCATTATAAACCACATGAGCATGGATAAGCTCATCCGAAGACATAAGCTCACGTCTGACGTGGGTCTTTGCATTTATCGTCACCGGTTTGAAATCTTCCCCGTATCTTTTCTTAAGTCCGTTTCGGGACACATCGGGAAACGGATATTTTAAAGACATCTGATAACCGTATGCCTTTCCTATGCTTCCGTCTTCATCTGCCCACTCATCCCAGATAGAGCTTTTAAGGTCGTTTATATTATTGGATTTTTTCTGCCAGATCCAAAGCAGTTCATTTGTTGCGCTTTTGATAGCGGTTTTCCTGAGAGTGATCGCAGGAAACTCCTCCCTAAGATCGTATCTGTTGCAAACTCCGAACTTTTTGATCGTATGCGCAAAGGTTCCGTCCTCCCACTTGGGGCGGACTATCTGTCCCTCGCTGCTCATGCCGTTATCAAGTATATCCCTGCAAAGTTCTACGAATATTTTATCTGCCTTACTCATGACTCCTCCTTAGCAATGCTCACATCCGCTGCCGTGAGCATAATGGTCGAAAGTTCACCTTCGGGTCTCACCCTCAGCATATTGTCCAGCGAACCCACTACCGTATACACATCCCCTGTAAATATATTAACTACCTTTTGTCCGTCCTTATACTTTCCGGGCTTCTTTTTCGGCTCTGCCTTTACCTCATCCTTATGAGTAACTTCCCCGGCATCTTCTTCCAAAACAGATTCTGCGACATCTTCATCCAAAGCTGATCCTGCGACACCTTCATCCTCTCCCACAGTTTCAGTGTCCGACTTCGGACTCGTTACAATATCAGAAAGAGAAAGCTGCCCTTCCATCTCCGATTTTGGAAGGCGCCGCTTTCTCTTTTTTTCTGTGATGTTTCCACCCTCATCACAAACAAGGGTGATCGTATCCTCTACAAGATGAAATTTTAATTCGTGTATATCTTTGGAAGGAACAAGCGAAAGTACCGGCTCATTCCCATAATGCGCTTCAAGATATTCGTCAAGCGCTGCTCTTATCTCATTGTCACTAAGACCCTTTGCCATTATCACTCCTCTGCATAGCTGATGCAGACTTTTATGTCCTGGCTGTAATTGCCGAAAGTCCTGCCGAAAATTGTAAGTCCTCCGACATGTTCCGAATCCTCTTCAACCGCCATTCGGAACTTTAAAATACTGCTGTGGTCAAGTCTGAAATCATCTATGCATATTTCTGAAATCTTAAGTCCGTCTATAAATGTACCATATTTGTTGATAACTAGCAACTTCAGCAAACCATATTGATTCCAGTTGGGGAACCACCACTCGGGGGTAAATATCCCTCTTGTGTCACCAAAATCTCCGGGTGACTCCCAAACACCCAAACGCTTTCCGTTAAGATAAAAAGTGATATCACTGGGCCAATTACTGTTTACTCCGGGGGCTTCCGAAGAAAGCTCCGCAGAAATTGTGATCCCGGTGATCTTATTCATACTCGGCACAAAATTGGGGATAACATATTCCACATATCCCTTTGTAAACCATAAAATATCGGCGTTATATCTGTCCGGATGTGCAAAATACCTGGTGTCATCAACCTCTCCTATAATGCTTTCGGAGGAAGACAGACCGCAGGTCGGATAAACCTCATAATCAGTATAATGCCCTACTTTGATATCTGCATTATAGACATTTTCATTGTCCACATCATCCACTATATCAATAAGGATCTTATCCAGCTTCAGAGAACATAATTTTTGGTTCCCATGCCTTGCTGATTCGGAGGATGTAGTAACTATGCCACAGCTCTCGAGTTTTTTGATATGACTGGTAAGGGCTCCGTTAGTTATGGAAAGCTCTGTAGCCAACTCATTCATATTCATGGATTTGTACTTAAGCAGGAGTTTAATGATATCAAGTCTGACTTCCGATCCCAGGGCTTTAAATAACTCCAGTCCGTCATCAATCTTCTCTATGTGCAACATGGCAGAATCCCCCCTTTCCCTTTTTCAATTATTGGTTATATTTTACTACATATAAAAGTATTTCGCAATTATATTTTTAGATTTTTCCAAAATAATTTTGATTTTCCTTATAATACGCTAATATTCAGCGTTTTTGAAGTTTAAATTTGTGAAATCGTAAAATATTTCACATTAATCTAAATTTTATGTTGATATTAAAAAAAAATGGGTGTATCATTAAGAAAAAAATGAATAGGGGGTAAATAATGAAAACAAAATTCAAAAACCTTGGTTCTCGTGCCGCTGCCGTAACTCTTTCAGTTTTAATGGCAGCTTCTTCTTTCACAGGATGTGGAACTGCTAAAATTGAGGAAACCACTCTCAGTGAAAAGGTCACTCTCGGTAATCCCGTTGTCGGAGGTCTTCAGGAAGACGGTACTTATCTCTACGGCGGCGATCCCGCTGCATATGTCGATGGAGACACGGTTTATCTTTACACCGGACATGATATCTCAACAGACAAAGAAGTATCCGATTCAATTTACCATATTCCGGAGTACTTTTGCTACTCATCAACCGATATGATCAACTGGAAGTCCGAAGGCGTATGTCTTTCAATGCATGACGTTGACTGGTGTTCAAATTCAACAAGCGCATGGGCATCACAGGTTACCAAATATAAAGACAAATATTATCTTTACTACTGTTCATGGGATAAGCTTGCAGCAGGAAAACAGTCCATCGGAGTAGCTGTTGCCGATGCTCCCACCGGTCCCTTTGTTGATATAGGAGAGCCTTTGGTAAGAGGCTTCGTCACCAAACCCCAGACCAACAACTGGAATGATATCGATCCCACAGTTTGGGTTGAGACCGATGATAAAGGAGAAGAGCACAGATATCTCGCATGGGGTAATTCACTGTTTTATATCTGCGAGCTCAATGAAGATATGATCTCGGTCAAGGATCAGAACGGAGACGGTGAGATCACCTGCGGATTGAGCATTGAAGATGCTGATATCATAAACCGTACATCGGGAATCGAATATTATACCGAAGCACCCTGGCTTTACAGAAGACAGGATGAAAACGGAAAATACTACGGCGACTATTATCTTTTCTACGCATACAACTGGCGTGAGGGTATGAGTTACGCAACAACCGATGATCTTCTCTCCGGTGAATGGAAAAACGGCGGAAAGATCATGAATCCCACATCCACTTCAAACACCAACCATGAAGCTGTTATAGATTTTAAGGGCAAGACCTATTTCATATATCATAACGGATCTCTTCCCGCAGGAAGCGGTTTCAGAAGAAGCGCATGTATTCAGGAGCTTAAGTGGAACGACGACGGTACAGTGGAATTCATGGAAGAAACCTCCAGCGGTCTTGGCGGAAAAGCAACCTTCCTCAAAGCCGGAGATGATACCAACGTAGCTCATGAACATTATGACAATGCTCACGAAGATTCAAGTTATCCTTATACAAAGGTTAAGGTTGGTTCTTTCGAGGATGCTTCAGCTACAGATCAGATGTGGGTTATGAATCCCGGAAAAGCAGATCCTGCCAATGAAGCATATGTTTCTATCCAGTCTGAGAACAAATCAGGTTTGTATTTAACAGCCGGCGAAGACGGAAGCATAACACTTGCTCAGGATACAGATGCTAAAGAAGAAACCTTAAATGCCCAGACCTTTAAGACAATGACCCCGGCAAACGGCAAAGAAGGATATTACACATTTGAAAGCGTTGCAAAGCCCGGCTTCTACCTTACACTTAAGGACGGAACACTCACCCTTTCGGACAAAGCCGACGCGAACGGTTCAAGCTTTAAGATAGATCAGAAAACAAAAGATGAGCTTACAGCAGAGCTCGGTAAATAAAGAAACAGCGGAGCAATGCTCCGCTGCTTTTTATTTCCATTTTTTCTTGGGACATCTTCCCGTTTTTACATTGGCCCTGAACTCTACGTAGCACCCGCATGCATTGCAGGTAGCTCCCATGCGAAGTTCACAATCACGGCATATCAAAATTCTTTTTTCGAAGACCTCATCACTTACGAGGTCTTCTTTTTTTATGACTGCAAGATATTTATCTATATTGGCGGCATCAGCCTCCGCCTCATCATATACAAAGCATTTACGACAAGCCCTAAGCTTTGTCACATCTCTTTCTATCTCCATTATCAGTCCTCAAAATGCTTTGCGTCCATATCATTTTCTCTTTCTCTTAAAAGTTCTTCATCGGTCATAACCAGCCTAAATACTCTTTCCATAACAAAATCACAAAGAAGAGCCATCAGTGCCGGGAGCACAAAAATGAAAAAAGGCATATCTCTTACTATAATAACACATACGATCAATCCCAAAACGATCAGCATTGACCAGCCAAAATTGGAAATGAAAAACTTAAATCCGTTAAGCAGTGATCCTCTCCATCCCATTTCGAATCTTGCTCTGTAACAGAAAACATATATACCCCATATCACTTCCAAAAACAGAAGTATATAGAAGAAATAATACAAAAATCCCAGTGCCCCGTCAGGATTTTGAATAAGAACCTTCTGGAAGAAATACATATCATATAAAAGCAGCGCAAATAACAGTTCTACTATAACCGTACATATTATGGAGTCTTTGATATGATTTTTAAACTCTCCCCAAAAGCTTCTCCATACGTATTCCCTGCCTCCTTTTATAACTTTATGCACCGTGTAATAAAGTGCGGAGGTGGAAGGTCCTAAAGTAACAACAGGGATAGAAAACAGCAGCCATAAAAGACTTACTATCATTACATCAGCAACCTTGCTCATAAACCTGAAAAACACATTGTCATAATTAAACATTACAAAATCCTTTCCTACATTGAAAAAAAAGCAGGACTGTAAGCCGGGTTATGTCTTGCGTGATCATCTATCTAGGATCTTCGTTACCGAAGACCTCAAGCAACCTACCTGACGCTGGCGGGCCACGTAATAGCGTCTGTCTGGTCTTGCTTCGAATGGGGTTTACATATGCCTCCTGTGTTACCATAGGAGCGGTAGTCTCTTACACTGCCATTTCACCCTTACCTTTCGGCGGTATCATTTCTGTTGCACTTTCCCTGGAGTCGCCTCCGCCGGCCGTTAACCGGCATTCTGCCCTGTGAAGCCCGGACTTTCCTCGTGTACCTTGGTACCCGCGATCACACGTCCTACTTTATCGAATATTATACGTATCTTTTTTTATTTATTCAAGCCCTTAGGATCATACTCTATCCTCTCAAGACAAAGTCCATGCGCGGGAGCAGTAGGGCCAGCGAGTTCTCTGTCTTTTCCTTCAAGTATCCTTTTTATTTCATCGGGCTTTCTTATTCCGTCTCCCACCTGTATAAGCGTTCCGGCAATTATCCTTACCATATTGTATAAAAACCCGTTTCCGCTCACTTCCATTATGACAAGTTCATTTTCCCGTCTTATTCCAAGATCATAAATGGTTCTTACAAAAGAATTTGTCTGGGAATGAATGGATGAAAAAGAGGTAAAATCATGCTCTCCCGTAAGATATGCACCGGCCTTTGCCATGTTTTCCGTATCCAGTTCATAGTGATGAAACAAACTGTATCTGGCAATCAAAGGATCCGGAAACTTTGAAGATAAGATTTTATAGCTGTAGGTCTTTTTCTTCGCTTCGAATCTCGGATTAAAATCGGGGGAAACCTCTGTTGAAGCCTTAACAACTATGTCCGGGGGAAGATGCTGGTTTAGTGCATATGCAACCTTTTCGGCAGGCATCCGGCTTGTTGTATCAAAAACCGCAACATTTCCCCTTGCATGTACACCGGCATCCGTCCTGGATGCACCGATAGTAACCGCTTTGCTTTCACTGCCCGAAATATAACTAAGCTCTCCGCCGAATACTTCGGAGAGAGCTCTGTTTATCTCACTTTGGATCGTTATCCCATTCGGCTGGATCTGCCAGCCGTGGTAATTTGTACCGTCATACGAAATAGTTAATCTTACCCGCATATATCAAATAAATCCTATTTTTTTCCTGAATATCTCAACTGCTATTATTCCTATAAATGCGATGAGGATAATAAGGTATGCGATCCCGTCTCTCGTTTCATATGAGAGAGGTTTCATCTTTGTCCTTCCTTCCCCTCCGTTATAGCATCTGGCTTCCATTGCAAGCGCAAGATCGTTTGCTCTTCTGAATGCGGAAACAAAAAGAGGAACCAAAAGAGGTACAAGCGCTTTTGCCTTTCTTATAATACCACCGCTATCGAAATCCGCTCCTCTTGCCATCTGCGCCTTCATGATCTTATCCGTCTCTTCGGTAAGAATGGGAATAAATCTGAGTGCTATGGACATCATCATGGCTATCTCATGAACCGGAACTCCGATCGCCGATAAAGGACGCATTGATTTTTCAAGTCCGTCCGTAAGCTGATTGGGTGTTGTGGTAAGGCTCATTATCGAGGTACCTATTATAAGGTAGATCATTCTAAACACCATGAGAGCCGCTCCCCTGATACCCGCCATGGAAATAGAAAACTTCCAAAACGTAAAAACAGGGATACCGGGAGTCAGAAACAGATTAAATAAACCTGCGACCACAAGCAAAACAACAATGGCTTTAAGACCCTTTACCATATATCCGAAAGGTACCTTGCTCATAATTATGATTCCCGAAAGCACTATCGTCATAAAAACAAATCCGGAAACCGAATTTGCTATGAAAAGGGCTATTATATACATCAAAGTTCCGAACAGCTTCACCCTCGGATCCAGTGAATGGATCACGGACTTTGCCGGGTAATACTGCCCTATCGTAATTTCACGCATCATATTCCGGTCCTCCCATAATAAGCCGCAATGGATTCGCAGGCTTCTTCTATGGTAGTAGCATTTACATCCACCGGAATTCCTCTGTCCGCAAGTTCATGCATGAGGTAGGTAACCTCAGGTGCTGCAAGCCCTATCTCTTCAAGTTTCTTGTAATGTGAAAAGACCTCACTCGGAGTTCCGTCATACAGCACGCTGCCTTCATCCATAACAATTATCCGGTCAACATACTCCGCAACGTCTTCCATACTGTGCGAAACCAAAACAATGGTATTTCCTACAGTATTATGCATGTCCGAGATCATACCAAGGATCTCGTCACGTCCTTTGGGATCAAGTCCGGCTGTAGGCTCATCCAGGATAAGGATCGCCGGCTTCATTGCAAGTACTCCGGCTATTGCAGCTCTTCGTTTCTGCCCACCCGAAAGATCAAAGGGTGACTGATCAAATCTGTCTTCGGGAAATTTTACTTTGGTGAGGGCTTCATATGCCCTTAAAGTAACTTCCTGTTCATCAAGTCCCTGATTTCTGGGTCCAAACTTTACATCTTCAAAAACGCTCGTCTCAAACAACTGATGCTCCGGATACTGGAAAACCATCCCCACCTGGGTTCTTAAATCCTTAAGATCGTAATCCTTATCGTAAATATCCTCGCCGTTATAATATATCTTTCCCTCGGTTGCTTTAAGAAGACCGTTCATATGCTGAACAAGAGTTGATTTACCTGAGCCTGTATGCCCGATAATACCGATAAATTCACGTTCTCCTATTTTAAGGGATACATCAGACAAAGCTTTAGTCTCGTATCCGCTGCCTATACTGTAAGTGTAGCTTACATGGTCAAATATTAAGGACATAAGGCGTTTAACAATTCCTCTCTTGTAAGTATGCCTGCCGGTATGGGCAGACCTTTTTTTCGAAGTTCATCAGCAAGCAATGTCATCTGAGGTACACCCAAACGATATTTTTTCAACTCTTCAACCTGTGAAAAAATCTCTCTGGGAGTCCCCTGCATTACCACTTTTCCGTGATCCATGACAAATACCCTGTCCGATCCCACAACTTCTTCCATATAATGTGTTATCAGGATTACCGTTATTCCCTTTTTTTTGTTTAATTCATGTGCAACGGAAATAACCTCGGCTCTTCCGCCGGGATCAAGCATGGCTGTGGGTTCATCAAAGATGATACATTTCGGCTCCATCGCCATAACTCCGGCTATAGCAACTCTTTGCTTCTGACCGCCGGAAAGTCGTCCCGGCGAATGAGTTCTTTTTTTCCACATTCCGACCGATTTAAGAGAACGTTCCACCCTCTCCACTATCTCTTCGGTGGGAACACCAAGATTCTCCGGCCCGAAAGCCACATCTTCTTCAACTACGCTTGCGATTATCTGATTATCGGGATTTTGAAAAACCATTCCCGCAATCTGTCTGACCGACAAATGATTTTTGGTATCCGAGGTGTCAAGACCGTCCACTGTAACACTTCCTTCTGCCGGAACCAAAAGCGCATTGATATGTTTTGCAAGGGTTGATTTTCCCGAGCCGTTATGCCCGAGAATAGAAATGAACTGCCCCTGTTCCACAGAAAGATCTATGTGGTCAATGGCAGTTTCAATTCCGGTTACTTTCCCTTCATCATCTCTTTTAAAATATTCATATAAAAGGTTCTTCGCCTCTACGATTCCCATACGGTAACTATCCCTTTAATTCTTTTATAAATTCTTCTATTCTGTCGAGTGCTATTCTTAGGTTATCAAGTGAATACGCATATGAAATCCGAAGGAACCCTTCTCCGCTGTCACCAAATGCTGTTCCCGGTACAACCGCTACCTTTTTCGAGGATAACAGCTTTGTGGCAAACTCATCCGATGTAAGTCCGAATTCGGCTATAGACGGAAAAACATAAAATGCTCCGAAAGGTTCAAAACATTTGAGTCCCATCTCCTCGAATCTGTGCATAAGATATCTGCGTCTTTCATTGTACTGCTCTCTCATATCCGCCACTTCGTCATCACAACTTCTGACAGCCTCCACCGCTGCATACTGGCTTGTAGTGGGTGCGCACATGATGGCAAACTGATGAATCTTAAGCATCTGCTTTAAGATGACCTCGGGAGCACATACATACCCGAGTCTCCATCCTGTCATGGCATATGCCTTTGAAAAACCGTTAATATATATGGTCCTCTCCTTCATACCGGGGAGTGACGCTATTGAAACATGCTCTTTGTCGTAAGTAAGTTCTGAGTATATCTCATCGGTAAGAACAAATATATCCTTATCAATAATAACCTCGGCTATTTCTTCAAGATCCTTCTTTTCCATAATGGCTCCCGTAGGATTGTTGGGAAAAGGAAGGATAAGTATCTTGGTCTTATCGGTTATGTAGCTTAAAAGTTCTTCCTTAGTAAGTCTGAATTCGTTCTTCTCCTGAAGCGGTATAACAACCGGTGTACCGTTAGCAAGAATGGTACAGGGATAATAAGAAACATAACTCGGCTGGGGGATCAGTACCTCATCACCGGGATCGAGCATTGCCCTGAGTGCGATGTCAATTCCCTCTGAGCCTCCCACAGTAAGCATCATTTCTCCTGCCGGATCATAAGACAGATCGAAACGTCTGTAAAGATATTTTGCTATTTCTTCTTTAAGTTCGCGAAGTCCGGCATTTGATGTGTAAAAAGTACGCCCCTGTTCAAGAGAATAAATAGCCTCATCTCTTATCCTCCAGGGTGTATCAAAATCGGGTTCTCCGACTCCGAGTGAAATCGCATCCTCCATTTCACTTACAATATCAAAAAACTTCCTGATACCCGAGGGTTCGATTGTTTTTATTACTTTTGATAACGGATCTCTCACAATGACACCTTCATTCTTTCATCCTTTGACTTTTCAGCCATTATCGAGCCATGCTCTTTGTATTTTTTAAGGATAAAATTAGTCTTGGTGGAAAGGACAGAATCCATAGTGGAAAGCTTGTCCGTCACAAAACCCGATACCTCACGAAGGGATTTTCCTTCAATGGTGACCATAAGGTCAAAACCACCTGATATAAGATAAACGGATTCCACCTCCGGGTAATTATATATATGGGACGCTACTTTGTCAAAACCCATACCCCTTTGAGGTGTGACTCTTACTTCGATCATGGCCAATACCTTTTCGATACCGGCCTTTTCCCAGTCTATCAAAGTATGGTATCCGCAAATTATATGCTCCTGTTCCATCTCCTCAAGAGCATTCATTACACCGGCTTCATCCTCTCCGAGAATTACCGCAAGCTCCGATATATCAATTCTTGAATTTTTCTGAATATAATTAAGTATTTTTTCTCTCATAAACCTATTTAAACCTCTTCATCTGTCGGATCTTCCGTATCTGCTTCTGTCTGTTCCGTAGTACTTTTCTCAGCCGGCTTTTCCTCGGTAGTCTCCTCCGGCTGCTTTGAATCGTCGGTCGTAGTTTCAGTAGTTTCCTGCTTTTTATCTGCAGGTTCCTCTTTCGTTTCTTCTTCGGGAGCAGTTGCTCCTGCCCATTTTGACGCAGCTGATTGTATAGTACCGTAATCTCCCGATGAGATCGCAGTATACATTGCTGCCGTGGCTTCCGAACTTTCGGACTTTGTACCTACTGCATATTCGTTGTTTGTAGCCCTGTATCTGCTGCTGTTAAATACCTCACGGCTTATCTCTTTACCGTTTTCTTTAACTACCTTTACAAGCTGTGCAACATATCCCGTGTGAGGTGAACCCGAAGTCTTTACTATACTTCCGACCGGAGCTGAGCCGTTAGCCACAAATACGTTCTTAGGCTCTGTGGTGCTCAGTACTTCACTTTCAAATTCCACTGTTCTCGAAGGATCCCTTACTTCTTTTCCGTAGATATTAAATGTAATAAGACCTCCATCCGTACTTGATTCTATGAAAACAGGTGTGTCCTGGTTGTTCTTAAACTTAAAGTCCTTTGTATCTCCTGCAATGGCAGCATCCTCGGAAGGCTTAACATAAGAAACTATCATGGAATGGCTGCTTCTTTCCACAACCTCAAGTTCTGCACGGATAACCGCATTATACAGGGTAGTTGACACCTGACAAATACCACCTCCGTATGTCATTACAGTAGTACCGTTCTCATATGAAGGCGCTTGCTGATACCCGTTCTCTGCAGTCATGGGATTTAATGCCTTGGCAACCGAAAATACCTCTCCCGGATAAAGAACCGTTCCGTTAATAAGTGATGCCCCGTTTCTTACGTTATTGGCACGAGGTGCCGAAGAAGCCGAATAATTGGTGGTAAAGGTTCCGAGAACATCTTTTACAGACTTAAGGTCTTCTTCACTGCCTCTGGGTTCTTCCACAATAGTGGCAAGTTCAACGGAATCATCCACACCATCAAAAGAAGTCTCCATATACGTAAGGACATTGTCCGCAGACTTGTCAAAGTCGATCGTAATACCGTTTTTACCCTTAACAAAAACGAACTGTCCGTTTTCTCTCTTAAGAGAGTTTTCCTTTACCTTCTGAACCAGTTTATCATTATTGGCCTCTATGAATTTTTTGGTCATCGTCTTATCTACCGTATAGACAACGCTGAAATTTTTCTCAACACCCTTTTTAATGTCGATCTGATCCTGATAT
>JAILKW010000163.1 GCA_024693455.1 Lachnospiraceae bacterium | reverse complement strand
ATCCCCTTAAAGAGGAAGGACAAGGTAAAGATGGTGAGACCATCAACAGTGATCTGCATCAGTTCTGCGTCCCCATGAGCAAATGCGGCTGCAAGCGGATGTGACAACAGTTCGATCACAACAGTTGATCCTATGCTTATCATGATTATAAGCGTCAGGCTTTTCTTATACAGGCTCTTAAGCTCCTTTGTATTGCCGGCTCCGTAGTTATAGGAAAACAAAGGAGAAACTCCCAATACAAAACCGGAAGCAATGGCAGTAAAGATCGAGTTGACATATCCTACAGTACCGTAAGCTGCAACACCCATATCACCGATCATAAACAGGAAGAGACTATTGTAGACAACGTTAATGATGGAACCTGAAATATTGGTGAAAAATTCGGATGATCCGTTACCACAGGCCTTGAGAAGGGCCTTTGCATCCATTTCCGGCTTTCCAAGATGCAAAAGACTTGTATTTTTGCCAAAGAAATAAATAAGAGGGATGACTCCACCTATCAAAAGACCTCCAACCGTAGCAATGGCTGCTCCCTGAACAGCTTTTATGGGATCACCCTTTGCAAGAACCCCGACCAGGACAGCATCGCCTACCGTATTGGTTACTCCCGCAAGGATAGTAAAAAGAAGACCCAGTCTGGGCTTCTTTGCAGTCGCAAGGAAGCTCTGGAAATAAAACTGCAGCATAAAGAGCGTCAGGGCAGGGATCATAATGTGACTGTAGGCTACACAAAAGGGCATCATCGTTTCCGTAACACCCAGAAGATCAAGAAATGATTCAAGGAAGATCCACAGCAGCGATGAGCAGACAATACCGATAATTATCAGAGCATATGTGAAAAATGAAAAGAGCCCGTTCGCCCTCTTTTCATCTCCCTCTCCAAGTATCTTACCTACCAGGGCACTCCCACCGGTACCGAACATAAATCCTATGGCTGCAATGATCATGAAAATGGGCGATACCTGGTTTATAGATGCAAATGCTGTAGTTCCGCCGACATTTGACACAAAAATACCATCGACTATCGTATAGAGTGATGCCAGGAGGATTGCAAAGATTGTCGGCAATACATAAATAAACAGTTTGCCAAGTGAAAAATCCTGTGTGATGTTTTCTGTTTCCTTATTCAATTAATCAGTACTCCTTTCTTTGCATATATTTGGGTAATACCATTTTTGTTTTATACCCGATAGGTATTATCGGGCGCATTTACCGCCGGGGTCAACAGAGTGTTCCAGATTGTCACCTTTATAGTGTTGACTAAAGCGGAAAAAGAATATGATAATACTGAAAGCTGCTATTTGATTCTTTAATCCCTTAGCATTTAAAAATAATAAAAGTAAAAAGGAAAATCATGCAGACTATAAAAAAATTTTTCAAAGAAGACCGTCAGGCTTATGTATTTGTGATAATCGGTATAATACTCATATTATTTCCGGATGTACTTACTGCCTTTGCTCCATATATTATCGGTATTGCTCTTATTGTTTATTCTGTCATAAATATTATTACCAGTATAAAAGCCCCGGATTCCGATGCCCGTTTGGGTGATGCGATAATAAAAGGCATTTTGGGTCTGATCATCCTGTTTCAAAGAGAAAAATCGATTTCCGCAATCGGTATCATATGGGCAATGGAATCTTTTTATGAAGTGGCGGATGAGATTGACAAATACAGAAAGAATAAAAAATTCCATATAATAAGCTTATTGAGCATGATCATTTCAACTATCCTTGCAGCAACACTTATCATGGATCCTTTTGAACACTTTACAGTGCATGTTATAGTCCTTGGAATCGAAATGATAGTTTCCGTATTTATCCACAGCCGCGGCGAAAAACAGGAGGATTTAGCGTAGAAATCTTAAAAACCTCTTAAGTACCTGTCAGTACTTAAGAGGTTTCTTTTTATCTTAAATTCTTTTCTTATCAGGATCAGAACTGGGCATGGAAGATCACATTGTCATCCTCCCAGAAGCGGACCTTGATCTCCCTATTGTTACAGTTAACGCCAACGTTAAGACTGGTAGTCCAGATGGAGGCATCGTCACGTAAGGGAGTCTCGTCTTTTTCACAGCCCATACCGTAAAATGCACGAAGTTTTTCATATTTGCTCATAACAGACAGATCAAAGTTACCGTCCATATCATAACGTATG
>JAILKW010000128.1 GCA_024693455.1 Lachnospiraceae bacterium | reverse complement strand
ATTTGAACATGTTCCTCATTTTCTCCGCTCGTAGCAATTATTCCTGCCGCTACAACTACCAATATGATACCAACAATACGTATTATGACCTGTTTTCCCCAGGTAAACTTCACCTGGATCAAAGGACACATAATTACACCTGCAATGATGCATAACGATGCAGCCGGTATACTGCCCTGTGAAACACAAAACAGTGCAGCTAATATACCTGAAACAGAGACCAGCCACCACCTTATATACGTAAACTTGTCCCATGCCGTTGCTTTTTCTTCTTTGACTGTATCATTGTCTTTCGTCATATCGATTACAGTTACATCTAATCCCTCAACCTTTGTTCCACAATGCGGACAAAAGACTGCATTTTCAATTTCCTTCCCACACTTTTTGCATTTCATTACTTCTCTGTATCCCCCTTTTTCATTCACTGCCTTTTACATATGGGCCACTTGTATCCACAACAATCCTTGCGTACTCACCCCTTTGAGAGATTGAATTTGTAAGATCATTGTTAATTACTACATCACCGTAATATCCATAGCTTCCAAATTTCGCTAAATGAGGTGTAGCAAATATCTGGCGCGCCTCCGCAAGTGAAACACCATAAAGCCGAAGTTCAAACTGCCCTTCCGTTGTCTTAAATAATTGCGGAGATTCTATCTCTAAACCATTGTACTCTATAATATATTTCGCTTCAGGTCGTTCAGATACCCTGACATAAATAAATCTGTATTGACCTTCCATACAGGCTGAATACATTGTCACTCCCGGCTTGATCCCGGTAACAGTGATGCCCCACTGTGATGCATCCGTACCGTATTCAAAAGATGTATTTTCCGGTCCATCCAATACCTTCCAATCCGTGGCTCCCACATAACCCTGAGCATAATTTTTCATATAAAGCTCAACTTTACATCCAACGTATGTGTTTACTTCATATTCATAATTAAGATAGATCGGCATTTCTACCGGTTCAATTACTGCAGAAGGACCTGTAGTGGTGTTTCCAGTCTCTATGCTTGAGCCTGTAGTGGTATTTCCAGTCTCTATGCTTGAATCTGTAGTGGTGTTTATAGTTTCCGCTGCCTCTGTATTCTGTTCGGTTTGCTTTTGAACTTCTTTATCCTTGTTTTTATCTGTTTCTTTATCTTTGTCCTTATCTTTGTTTTTATTATTTTCAGTATCCTTATTTGTATTTTGAGTTGTATCGTTCTGTTGCTTATCCTCCGGTTTATTTTTTTCGGTTTGAGTTTTTTCTGTTTCCTCTTCTTTTGACTGCTTATCCTCTATTTCCTTTTCAGATAATTCATCAGTAACGATTGTATTATTTTCAGTATTATCCACGATATCAAGTTCAAGATCACCCGAATTTACTTCGGCGCCATCAACATTTACGCTTACCGTAGGCTGTTCTCCCTTTCCACTTATATTAACTGTTGATTCACTGTTAAGATCTATACTCTCTATAGATCCGGTATTTTTAATATGCAAAACTGATCCTTTTGCATCAACATCTACTATATCAATGCTGCCTTTCTTCTTAACCTCAAGCTTCAACTTTATACTTTTTTCAATGCTTAAAGAATCCACGAAGCCATTAACGTTCATATTTACTTTGATACCGGATTTTTTAAAGGAAAACTCAGCGCCTTCTACCGAGCGACTAACTGTTACTGTTGTTGATGCGCTGATATGAATATTATTGTAATCAGCGTTTTCAATAATGGATTTCGCCTTTTTAACGTAGATTCCATCAAAAAAGCCTCTGTTAGTAACTTTTGCCTTTGCTGAATTTACTACAAGTTCTTTTCCCTCATAATCCCCTTTTTTTATCGTAAAAGAACGGGATTTATCAGTTTTTATAACGATCTTGTCATATTTCTTTCCTTTAAGAGCCCTTTGTAATTGCTTTTGCGAGGATACATATATTGTTTTAGATGCTGCGTACGTTTGTGCCGGTGCAGATACTAGTGTAAGAACTAAAGCAAATAAAACGGATATCATACAAATATTTTTTTTCATTTTCTTTAATTTTTGGACATACGTCCATGGAGTCCCCCTACCCCTAAAATAATCAACTGCGACCTAATAATTTCATTACCAACCAGATTGGAATAAGTGCCCAGCCGAGCACCACTCCATAAATCACCTGTTGAACAAATTTAGAACCAAGTTTAAACTCAACAATCACCTTATTTCTCCATATCGTGTGTGGTACCGCTAAATACCCCAAAACTGCATAGATTATAAATATTAAACTCATTACTTTTCCTTCCTAACAGTGCCTAAACTAAAGGGTTTTCTACTATATTTATTCTATATCCTATAAGCCAAATAATCATTCGCTGTCAGCGTTACAGTTCAGACCCTACCTTGACAAATGATCCATAACGATAAAAGTCATAGAAATCATCGACTTAAAACCTCAAAAAAGCTAGGAAAAACCTTACTTTTTTGGGGTTTTTCTATTGACATTTCCATCGTTATGTTATATAATATAAACGTAACGATGAACAAGGAAGGAGGTCACAGATTATGGGCATTATAAAGCAACATGACAAAAGAACCGGGATTACATATGTATACGAATCCAAGTCCTATTGGGATAAGGAGAAACAGATGAGCCGGGCCAAAAGGACACTGATCGGAAAACTCGACCCGGAAACCGGCGAGATCATTCCAACTGACGGAAGACACAGAGCCAAGAAAGATCCGGAAGAAAAAGACATTGATTACAAAAAGATGTACACCAAACTTCTAAAAAAATACGAAGCACAGGAAGTTCTTATCGAATCTTTAAAGGCAGAAATCCAAAAGTTAAAGGAAAACCAGTAATCTATGATCAATTCTCAGTTTGAGACAATTTCATCACTTCAATATCGCATCAAAAGTCTTCAGAATCAGCTTGAGGCTTTTAAAAGCGGCGATAAATATAAGAAGATGGAGGATGACTATAAGTCAATGTTTCGCTCTGAGGAAGCTCGCATACATAATCTTGAAGTAGAGTTATCACATGCACATGCACGGGTCGTTGATGTCCGCAATAAATGGTGTGAAGTTGTTGACGATCTATACACTGAGCATACTAAAGCACTGGTTGCAAAGGACAGGGAGATAAAAAGCCTTAAAGATCGTATCATTGAAGTGGAAAGACAACGGGATGAAGCCTTGGATAAAGTCTCCAGCCAAAGACTGGAATTATATGAAGTGAAAACTGCCCTGTTAGAAGAACAAGGCAAAAATCTTAAGCTGACGGCTCAGATCAATCACGATTATGAGAATTCATCCAAGCCTTCATCTCAATCTCCCAACCATAAGAAAATATCAAACAGTAG
>JAILKW010000107.1 GCA_024693455.1 Lachnospiraceae bacterium | reverse complement strand
TGATAATATTACCAAAGCAGGATTATCAGGATTATCCAAACCGTCTTCATGAAATGTAGGTTCATCATATATGCAAGGATTAATAAACCACTTATCCGCAGAATGAAGTGCGTGATATACCCATCTCCAACAGGGAGCACCACAACAAATCGCATCACGATCATAGGTCTGAATAGATGTCCGTATATTTAGAAAATTCGGTTTAACCATATCCTTGATTATCATACATAATTCATTCATTAAAAAACCTCCTTCTTTACACTATTACTCAATCCCTTCATAAGTTATCCTGAAATATAATTTACATTAGAGCGAAAAACTTAAATTCAAATTCTCTTCTCAAACCTAAACATTCCATCCGGAAACTGCTCATCTGAATTCACATTTTCAACTTCTGAATCATTTGGATCAGGATGATGACTATTAAAGAATTCCACAATATGAAATCCGCATCGATTCACATAAAAATGGATATTTCGCTGCTCAAAATATGGTGTAACAGTCTCCCAAACCTTCACTTCAGGATGAAGTTTCTCTATCTCACACCAGGCAGTATATCCCACACCCTTGCTATGTTCTTTCGGAGAAGTGAATAAAATCTCCAGATCACCCTTTTCACCTTCAACTTTTATAATCACACCACCCACAGGACTACCATCCAGCATAATTCTGTAAGCTTCTCCATTATCAATAGACTGCTCTATTGTCTCACGTGAGATAATCTGTTCATCTTCTTCAAAATGATCATCCCTGTGTCCAAACTCTTGAAGCGCCCCGTAATTAAAAGCTTCTTGATTATCTTTTATAAATTGTTCACGATCATCCGCCAAAAGTGGGTCAAGTCTTACATTCATCAGGATAATTCCTTTCTCACATAAACTGTAGAATGCTTTATATTCTATTAAATCTGCTTTGCCCTATATGAAACATATCTCTTATCCATACTCACTATAACGATCTCTGAACCGATGGCAGAATTAACGGCATCTAGCCTCATATCCTTGAACACGTATCAGGATAAAAAATTATCCAACAGGATATAACGGTATTTTTCTTATTTTATTGTTCACTGACCAAAGGCTCCCTTATTTGAATTTTTTTCAGTTAATACAAAAAAGCAGCCTTGCACCACGAATGTTCTTACCTTTATTACAGGTCAAATATACTCATTTGCTCATATTTATCCGGTAACTCGTTCATAAATTTGAAACAATCGCCGGATTTACAAATTATCTCATTTTCCCGGCAGATATCATATAATATTTCTTTAAGTTTCTTTGCATTGGGACTTGCAAGCTCATAAGAATATCCATATCTCTCGATGTATTTTGCTTTAAGACCCGGGAAATATTTATCGAGGGCGGCGTAATAGTATTCCCTATCGCCTTCTCTGAGTGTCAGTCCCATTCCAAAGTCGATGATACCTTTTACCCCCACCCTTACGCATTCATTTAAGATTGCTATGATATTCTCTTTTGTATCATTGATAAAGGGCAAAACAGGCGTCAGCCATACAACAGTCGGTATTCCCCTTTTCTGCATTTCGCCAAGTACTTCGATGCGTCGTTTGGTATTACATACATTAGGCTCAATGATTTTGCACAGGTCATCATCAAATGTTGTAAGTGTCATTTGGACAACGCATTTACCTATTTTATTAATTTCATCAAGAAGATCCAGGTCTTGAAGAATGCGGTCTGATTTGGTTTGAACACAGGCTCCGAAACCATACTGTAAAATAATCTCAAGGCATCTTCTTGTCAGCCTCAAATCTTCCTCACAATGCATATAAGGATCTGACATTGACCCCGTTCCGATCATGCACTTCTTCCTTTTGGACCTCAATTCCATTTCCAAAAGTTCAGGCGCATTCTCCTTTACCTCTATATCTTCAAAGGGATGTGTAAAATGATAACAACTGCTTCGGCTGTCACAGTAGATACATCCGTGACTGCATCCGCGATATATATTCATTCCCACAAAACCTGAGTTCTTTGTAAGAATTCCTTTTGCTTTAACAAAATGCATTATTTCTCCTTGATCCCCTGGGGACGGGGTTAGGGGTTCATCTGATATCCGTTTTTCCTTGATCCAGGAGACAACCATTGCAAGCATCTCCCATTTGATCGTAACTGCCTTTAACAACACAGCTTGCAACCTTGACGGCAGGGATTGTTTTAAACTTTACATGCTCGGTATCCTTATATTATCAAGTTTCTCGGATAAATAATATAACTCTCCTCTTTTCTTATAATACAAGTGTACTATTTTTATTCTTATCCTGTTTTCAAAGAACCATGCGTTTTGCACCCGTTTTTTGATCGGAAGCATTATGAAAATGATTACGGATATGTCTTGAATTAAATGGTAAATCACCTCAAAATGTCTGTGAAGGGCTCTCCTGCAATTCCTCACGATAGTTTTTTCTCTCCATAAACTGCTTCTCCTGAAGTTTTTCCAGGTACTCCTTTCGTTCCATCTGTCTTTTGTACAAAGCATCAGCAGCTGCCTTATCATCGGCTCTTTTCTTCCTTGCCCTTGCTTCCCGTCGCCTGCTTTCCTCTCTTCTTCCGGCACTATTACTTCCGTTGCTCCGATTATTGGATGTGCTGATCTCGGATAAAGTGTCATCGCCACTGACCCTTAGCCCCGTTCCATCCTTCTTCAAGGACAGGTCAACATGCTGTATTGTACCTGCACCACTGCTCTCCCGAAGAAAGATACCCGTGGATCTTATCACGCCATCCCTGTAACCATCTGCCCCGCCCAGCGAAAACTCCGTCTGCTGAGCACCAAGGTATATTGCTCCGATATCAGCCTCTTTTAGATCCATAAGTATATCTTTACCGTTTTCATCCTTACACCACACCTTCAGTTTTGAAAAGATATCATCATTTTCATCGATCCATCCGTTACCGTCGATATCATATTCACGAAGGTCACCGAATCCATCGCCGCTCTTTGTTCCGAACAGTTCAATGCCGTCATCTATCTTCCCGTTCCCGTCTTTATCAAGTGCAAGGTAGCCCGACCCTTTCCCAAGCATTGATATCTCATCCTCTTTTCCGTCAGCGTCAAGATCAAACTTAAAGGTCTGATCCCTGACATCGGCTGTATCGCTCCCGATATTTACAACGAGCGGGTCGCACAGAGCATCAGCCATAGTCGGGACACTTACCTTCATATATTCCATATAACTTCTGCTCATCAGGATATTCACTCTAAAATCGATCGTCCGTCCATCCTCGGTCAATGCCTTTCCGCTGGCACGAAAGCCTGTTTCTTCAGTTTCAGAATAGGTAAGCATATTTGTGGAATAACCACCTAACCCGACACTATTTATCATCCCGAAAGAAGCGAATCTCTTAAACATCGCAGACAGAGTGCTGTTTTGAAAATCAGATGCAACTGCTCCTTCCCCATACAGGCTCCCGGCTGCGATTTTACCAAGGCCCTTGAAATATCCGATATCATACATATTGTACGAACCCAGACCCCCGTTATCCTTGCCGGTCCTATATGTGTCCATTGCCATGAAGCTTTCATTTTTCTTGACATTGGCACTGATCATACCCATGAAACCGTTTGTATAGCTACCACCGGAACGCATCCCGGTCTGTGTATAATTTCTCGCGGATACCATGTTTACTGTACTGTCTGCTATTCTCATATTCGTCCTCCTCGCATTTTTTAGCATGCAAAAAAGCGCTGTTATCATTGGTATTTCATCCATGATCAACTGCGCTTTCCATAGCACCAATTTAGTTCTGATTCATATTTCGGAAATTATTTCAATATCGAAACCCGAATACCGTGAACTGCATCTTTTCTGTTGTAAACTGCACTTGATCCCTTGGGGACGGGGTTAGTGGTTCATATTGCATTTCCCCTTCTTTGACTTTAATTCTGAAATCCATTTCACACACTTGCATCTACAAAACTTCCAACTTCCACATTTACAGCCTCTACATCAGGAATACAGTCAACTATGCAGGAAAATGATTCCGATGTCCCCGGCGAAGGTCCGACATAAAATGATTCCGATATCCCAGATGAATATCCGATATTTCCAGAGGATACCTGTTCTTTCTCTCTCTCCAATCTATCGAAAAGTGCTTTCAGATATTTAAGATCTGCACGTGTGATCTGCCGTTCCTCATCATTTCGATGTTTACGTTTAAGCTCTT
>JAILKW010000106.1 GCA_024693455.1 Lachnospiraceae bacterium | reverse complement strand
CATGGAGATTACCGCATTTGTCGATAGGTACTTTAAATAAGAAGGATAGTCATTGGTTTTGAGAGGTTTGAACTGGTTAGTATATGGATAGATTAAGTAGGGATCGTTTTGTTATACTTGCGCTGTCTGTTATGACAATTTGTATTTCGGTAAACAGTTATATATTGGGGTGGGAGTTTTGGGTTCCGCCCCTGTTTGTAATTGGCATTATTATCATGTGGATAATGCATATAAGCCAAAGGATGGGAATAATTCACAGAGAAGAGTTTTATCTGTCTTTTTCCATGATATTGATACTTTTTCAGGGTGTTCATACGGGGAGTATTTTCGAGATATCACTTTCAACAGTTGTTTTATTAGCTGTTTTCGCGGCTTTCAACCGTGTTTTTATGATAAATCTTATAATCGCCGAATACATACTTTTGATCATGACCCAGATCATTCTTTCTGTTATTAACAACGATATTGAATTTAGCGTTGCAATTATTTCAAGGATACTGTTTCATATTATCATGGTTTTGTGTGTTTTTATGTACTGCAGACTGGGAATATTCAAGCGTAAAGATCAACAGGAGGAGATCAGAATAAAGTCCGATGCAATAAAAAAATCGGATGAGGATATGGAGGATTTTCTTTCCAATATTTCTCATGAACTGAGAACACCCGTTAATGTTGTAAACGGAATGACCACACTTTTGCTTAAAAAACATGAAAAAGATCAGGAACTTTGCGCTATCAGGGATGCGGGTGCGAGACTTTCTTTTCAGATCGAGGATATTCAGGATTATACCGAAGTAAAACGAAATCAGCTGGTGCTTGAAAATGAAAGTTATATGACAATATCTTTGATCAATGATGTTGTTCAAAGTTACAAGCTTCATACACAGAGCAAAGATATTGATCTTATCGTGGATTTAGATCCCAATGTACCTAATACCATGATAGGAGATATCAAAAAAATACATAAGATATTCAGACTTCTTATAGATAATGCGCTTAAGTTTTCCATTAAAGGAGGGATTTATGTCAAGATCACCGCTCCGGTGAGAGATTACGGTGTTAACCTCTCCATTCAGGTTACGGATACGGGAATAGGAATGTCACGTAAGGATATAGCTTCCGTTTCAAAAGGATTTTATCAGGCCAATAAAAAACGAAACAGAAGCACCGGCGGAGTGGGGCTCGGACTCCCGATGATATACGGATTTGCACATCGTATGGGAGGTTTTGTAAAGATCGAGAGTATCAAAGGCAGGGGAACTACCGTAAATGTAACCATTCCCCAAAAGGTGTCGGATTCCAGTTCGTGTCTTGATATAGATCGTGAAGGGCTCTCGAGCGTTCTTTTCTATGTAATGCCGGAGAAATATTCTGTTCCGGAGCTTAGGGATTTTTATCGTTCCATGGCCATTAACCTTGCAACAGGTCTTAATATTCCGTTATATCAGGCAACGAACAGGAAAGAACTTGAAAGATATATAGAAAAGATAAGAATAAGTCACATATTTATGGGACAGGAGGAATATCAAAGGGACAGTGATTATATTGATGCTCTGGCGGATGACGGAGTTGTGGTAGGTGTTTCGGCTTATTCTGATTTTAAATTAAATCCGAACAGCAAGGCACACCTTGTTTCAAAGCCGTTTTACGCATATTCGGCTGTTAAACTCATTAACGGAGATACCGGAAATAATGCGACGGATGAAAAAGAATTTAAAAAACCCGTATTTAACGGAGTACATGCATTGGTTGTGGATGATGAGCGCATGAATCTTGTTGTGGCGACAGGTTTGTTTAAACAATATAAAATGATAGTTGACACGGCCTCCAGCGGAATGGAAGCTATTGAGAAATATCAGAACAACAGATATGACATAGTGTTTATGGATCATATGATGCCCGGAATGGACGGAGTTGAAGCTATGAAGAGGATAAAAGGACTTAAGCTTTCGAACGGGCAGAATCCACGTGTTGTTGCTCTTACAGCGAATGCCATAAGCGGAGCCAGAGAAATGTTTTTGAAGGAAGGCTTTGACGGATTTATTTCAAAACCTATAGATATATCGGATTTTGAGCGAGTGGTAAAGAGAGTGCTCCCCCGGGATATGGTCAGTTATGAGGGAGGTGAGCGTTCATGAAGAATTTAAGAAAGATATTTATCCGACTGGCCGACCCTCAAAAGCCGTTTAATCAAAGAGTATTCGTACTGCTTTCCATAAGTGCGTTTATCGCTGCGGCAGTTTCACTGATCGGAGACCTGATTTTCAGAGACAGTGTTATTGAAATTATAACTTTGATCCTGACGGTTATCTTAGTTCCTATAGTTACTGTTATATCTGTCAGAAGAAGATCGATATATTTCGGCGCCAAGGTAATGGCAGTATATACTGTTTTGATAGTAAATCCCGTTATGTTCTTCTTTGGCGGAGGAATGGAAGGCGGCGGAGTATTTTGGATAATATTCAGTTATATTTATATCGGTATAGTTCTTACCAAAAAATCAAGAGTTTTCATGTTGATCATGCATACCGTCGTAGTTACATGCACTTATATTATAGGAGCCATATATCCTTCGATCATTTATAAACACGAGGGAGATATATTGATCGCAGATTCTCTTATTTCCGCCATAGCAATAGGTCTTGTGGCCTATACAATGGTTTATTTTCAGAGTCTGCTTTTTGAACAGGAGAACTTAAGGGCTAAGGACGAGGCAAAAAGAGCCGAGGAACTTAACAGATCGCAAAACAGATTTTTCTCAAGTATGAGCCATGAGATAAGGACACCCATTAATTCCATTCTCGGACTTAATGAGATCATATTGAGACAGGAGGATATCTCAGAAGAGGTTGAGAAAGACTCAAGAAATATAAGAGGAGCGGGAAATCTGCTTCTTACGATCATTAACGACATCCTTGATGTGAGCAAGATAGAAGCCGGAAGGATGGAGATCATTCCGGTTGACTACAATGTAAAAAGTCTGATATCGGACACAGTTAATATGATCTGGCTCAAGGCGGATGAAAAGGATCTGGATTTTGAAATAGATATAGATCCGTCAATACCGACCGTACTTTTCGGTGATGAGGTAAGGATCAAACAGATTCTTATAAATCTTTTGAATAATGCGATAAAGTATACACCTGAGGGAAAAGTCGGGCTTCATATGGAATGCGAATATGAAAACAATGACAGGATAATTTTAAACATCACTGTTACCGATACCGGCATAGGAATCCGTCAGGAAGCCATACCATATCTTTTTAATGCTTTCCAAAGATCGGATGAGTACAGAAACAGGGCAATAGAAGGAACCGGGCTTGGCCTTTCCATTGTAAAGCAGCTTGTGGATCTTATGGACGGAAAGATATATGTAAACAGTGTATATACAAAAGGATCCACGTTCTCGGTGCAGATTCCTCAGGCAGTATCAAAGGCCGATCCAATAGGAAATATTGATATTACAAATATTCATGAGGGAGCCGCCGTTTCACAAAAAGAAAGTTCATTCAGAGCACCGGATGCAAAGATACTCATCGTTGATGATAATGAGATGAATCTTGAGGTGGAGAAAAAACTTTTGGATGGAACC